>CALLYX010000033.1 GCA_937858775.1 uncultured bacterium
CTTCCTGAGCAGCGCGGTCGAGGACACCCCCGACGGCACCATGGAGCGGATCAACGGCGCGGCGCTCCATCTCCGCAGGGCGCGGTTCAGGGGCTACATACACCTGAAGATCATCCCAGGGGCGTCCGACGCCGCCATCGAACAGAGCCTCGGCCTCGCCACGGCTGTGTCGCTCAACATCGAGACCGCCGGGGAGAGGAATTTCAGGGCGCTCACATCCTCCAAGGAGTACGACAGGGGGATCATCAGGCCGATGAAGCTCATCAGCGCCCTCACTGCGAGGGGGGCGCGGTACGCCGGCGTGAAGCAGACGACGCAGTTCGTGGTGGGCGCCGCCGGGGAGACGGACGCTGAGATCCTCCGATGGACATGGCGTCTTTACAGGGGGCTGGGCCTCGCGCGCGTCTACTTCAGCGCGTACCAGCGGGGGGCGGGCTCGCCTGGAGTGCCGGGCGAGCGATCGCCCGGCTCTCCAGGCGATCTTCTGACGCGGGAACACCGCCTCTACCAGGCCGATTGGCTCATCCGGAAATACGGCTTCGCCGCCGGGGAGATCCCCCTCGACGCCTCCGGCAACCTCTCCCTTGCGGTCGATCCGAAGGAGGCATGGGCTGTCCTCCACCCCGGCTTCTATCCCGTCAACATCAACACCGACGCGCCCTCGCGCCTCCTCCGTGTCCCGGGCCTGGGCCGGGTCGCGGTCGGGCGCATCCTGGAGTTCAGGAGGAACGGGGCGCGTTTGCGCTCGCTCGAAGACCTCGGCCGGATGAACAATGTACTCAAGCGCGCGGAGGCGTACGTCTCGTTCTGAAGGATGCGGGCCAAGAGTGCGCCCTGCCCCTGGGGAGGGGGTGGTGGGCGATAGAGGATTCGAACCTCTGACCTCTTGCGTGTCGAGCAAGCGCTCTAGCCAACTGAGCTAATCGCCCCGACGGGGGAAAGGGGAAGCCCCCACTGCGGTACGGATTATACCGCGGGCGGCCCCAAACCGCTCTATTTTTTCCGCGTCGTCCCGGGAAAGGGCGGAGGACCGGCCCTCGATATCAGAACGGTTGCCTCCCGCGGTCCCGGACCGAGATCAGCGGCTCAAGTTTCTCGAACGTCTTCTTTCCGATGCCCGGGATATCCATCACCCCCTGCTTGGTCTTGAAAGGGCCGATCTCCTCGCGGTGGTCCACGATGGCCTGCGCCCGCTTGACGCCGATCCCGGGGAGATACGTCAGCTCCAAAACGCTCGCCGTGTTGATATTCGTCGGCGTCGGGGTGCGCGCGCCGGGCGCCTTCTTCTTCTGGGCGCACAGGCCCGGCGCGCCCCAGAGCATCACGGCGGATGCGAGCACGAAAAAACCGACCCAGCGTTTCATCCCGCGCCCCCACGGAAGACGACCCCCGGGCACGGAGGCCCTGGACGGACCGGGCCGCGCATGGCCGGCGGCGTCACCGCCCCGCCGCCGCACACCATCATTCTACGCCGATCGCGTCAATCCGGCAACCGGAAAAGGGCGGCGCGCCATGCCGCCCGGCGCGGCGCAGGCCCCGAACGGGGACAGGGCTGAAGGGGGGCGTCTCAGCGGAATAGGGGGAGAAGGAATGTGTAGACCAGGAAAAACGCGCCGAGGACGACGACGACCATAACGATCCCGGCCTTCACCCTCGCGGCTCGTTGCTCGTGCTTGCGCAGGCCGATCGTCTGGAAACTCCCGGTGCTCAGGTAGCTCACGAAGCGCTTCTTCGAGTCCGTCATGAGCGAGGGGCCCAGCAGGCGCGCGACGGTGACATCGTCGCGCTTCCTCTCGGGTTTCGGCCTGGCGATGAAGCGGTCGAGGCGCCGGATCTCCCGGTTGACCGCCGAGAGCCGCCCCTCCACCTCCCTCAGGTGCCGGGAGACGACGCGGCCCCGAGAAGAAAACGGCCATTTCATGATCGCCCCCCCGGCGGGCGGGATGGGGCCGGCCCGGCTCCCGCCCCGCGCGGCGCCATCCCCCGCCTCAC
>CALLYX010000034.1 GCA_937858775.1 uncultured bacterium
GTGTCGGCGCGCCAGCGCGTGAGATCGAAGTCGCGCCAGCGGCTGTACCCCCCCCCGGCGCTGGTGATCATCAGGTTGTAGCGCCCGTTGGAGAGGAGCTGCGTCTTCGGCGTGCTGGAGTGCGGCGTCTCGAACTTCCCGATGGCGGGCGCGACGCCGGGGGCCGCCGCGCGCGAGGGCGCGCGCTCGCGGAGGGGCGCCTGGCATATCGGCATCGAGGCGGGGATACGCTCGTATAGGAGGGACTCCGCAGCCCTGACGCGCGGGTCGGCGTGGAACCGCCGCTGCATCGGGGCGTCGTTGATGAAGTTGTCGATCGCCAGGAGCCCCATCGCCTGGTGGTGCGCCATGTATGTGCGCACGATCACGCCGCGCCCCCCCTCGCGCGCTCGCTGGCGGGTGAAATCTATGGCGTCGAAGAAGCCGTAGCCGCCGCGCAGCCCCATTCCCTCCAGCGCGGCGAGGTTGCGCGCCGCGGCGGCCGGATCGACGGCGAGCGCGAGCATCGACGCGTACGGGGCCACGACCAGTTCGTGCTCGAGCCCCCGCTTGAGCCCCAGCCCAGGCACGCCGAATGCCTTGTACTGGTAGGTCTTGCCGGCGTCGAGGTCGGCGTAGGCCGACTCGGATATCCCCCACGGCACGCCGAGCCGCCTCGCGTACTCCGCCTGGACGGCGACCGCCTCGCGGCACGCCATGTCGAGGAGCGAGTGCGGGTACGCCCGCTGGAGCAGCAGCGGCATCAGGTACTCGAACATCGTCCCGCCCCAGCTCAACAGGACCTCCCGCTTCCCGACGGTGCCGAACGGCCTCCCCATGGCCATCCAGTGGGCGCACGGGGCGTCGCCGCGGGCGATCGCGGCGAAACTGCCCAGGCGGGCCTCGCTTGCGAGGAGGTCGTAGAATGAGCCGTCGTGCTCGCGCGTGCCGGCGTTGAAGCCGATGCTGAAAAGGCGCTGCACGGGATGGTACAGGAAGCGCATATCCATCCCCGCGGCGAGGGCGGCCGCGCGGCTGCGGATTTCGTCAGCCCGCGCGGTCAGGGCCGCCGAGGCGTTCCGGGCGCTGGCGACGGCGTCGCGGAGAGGCCCGAGACGCTCCCCTCCGGCCCCCGGCGCGGCGCCGGCGTCCCGGAGGACGGCGGCGAGCGGCCACTCCCCGGAGGCGAGCGATCGCGCGGACGGCGCCGCCTCCAGCGCGGCCCGGCGCGCCCCCGGCCACCCGTCCCCCATCCCCGCCGGGATCTCGTCCGGCAGGGAGGCGAGTATCTCCACCCATGGGAGATAGCGGTCGATGAGCGCCTTCCACGCGCCCGCCTGCCGCTCGATCCGCGACGCCCAGTAGGCGGGCTCGCCGGAGTCGCCGAGGGCCTGCCGCACCTCGCGGGCGACCTTCGCGGCCGCATCCACCGCCCGGCGCGCCCGCCCGGCGAGCTCGTCGCAGCGCGCCGGCGGATCCTCCAAGATGGAGGCCATCTCCTCCACGGCCCGGGCGAGCGGATCGTTGCGTCGCGCGGGGGGGATGCTCGCGTTCAGCACGCGGAGGGTGTCGTGGAGGCCGCGCAGGGCCTCGGGGCCGAGGAGCGGCCGCGCCGACAGCTCGGCGAGGCCCTGGTCCAGCGTCCAGAGGCAGGCCAGCAGGTTCCCGCTGTCCACAGTCGACACGTAGCGCGGCTCGTACGGCGCGCGCTTCTCGATGTCGTACCAGTTCAGGAAGTGCCCCTCGTGGCGCTCGAGCCCCTCAATCGTCGAGAGCGTCTCCCCGACGCGCCGCACGGCGTCGTCGCAGGCCACGTAGCCGAAGTCGTAGGCCGCGAGAACGCCCAGCAGCCAGAGGCCTATGTTCGTGGGGCTGGTCCGGTGGGCGACCCGGTCCTGGTGGGACACCTGGTAGTTGTCGGGGGGGAGCCAGGCCGTGCCGGGACCGACGAAATCGTCGAAGAAGCGCCACGTCTGCCGCGCCACCTCGCGCAGCATCCTGGCGTCCTCTCGTGGGACGAGCGACCTCCGCGGCGCGGGGCGGGGCCTGGAGCACAGGCGCCTGACGAGCAGCGGGCTGGCTATCCAGAGCGCGAGGAAGGGGGCCGCGACGCCGCGGGCGGACGGGGCGCACCGCCACACGGCGGCGCCGAGGCCTAGGGCGGAGAGAGCGACCAGGGCCGACCGTCGGACCGACTTGCGTGACATGGGCTTCCTCCCTGGACCGAGGGAACCCGCCACGCACCGTGGTGGGTTCCTGACCCGACATGCTACGGCCCCGGACCGGCCGAGGGGCAGCGACGCCGCCGGTGGGCGTCCGGGTCCGGCCAGGGGGCCACCGGTAGAGTCAACGGCCGATCCCCCAAGGCCGAAGGTCCGGGCCGTGCACCTGTCCAAACCCCAACTGGTGATGCTCGCGCGCCTCGTCGTCAGCGCGCTCCTGCTGTGGGTCCTGGCGACCAAGATCGGCGACAACTGGACCGAGGCCATCCCTCACCCCACCAGCCACACCTTCTTGTGGTTGGCCGGCGCGCTGGTTCTCACCGGAATCGGCGTGCTGTTGGCGGCGGTGCGGTGGGCCACCGTCCTGCACGCCCTGCATCTCCACCCGCCGTACCGCCAGCTCGTGTCGCTGTACTTCGCCGGCCAGTTCATGGGCAACGTGCTGCCCAGCACCATCGGCGGCGACGCCTTGCGGGTGTCGCGCCTGTCCAAGGACAACGGCGAGGGACCCACCACCTTCGCCTCGGTGGTGCTCGAACGGCTGACGGGCTGGCTCGTGCTCCCGGTGATCACCCTGATCGGGCTGGCGGTCAACCCCGGGCTCCGTGAGCTCGGCAAGGCCAGCGCCATCGCCTGGATGAAATCCGGCGTGTTCACAAAGGCGAGCACGTGGGCGGACGGATACATGCCCTGCAGGTAGCAGTAGGCGCAGTCAAAGGGGCACCCGATGGCCAGGTTGGCATAGAAGAATGCTGCCGCGCCGAAGTCTTGGCAGAGTCGTGGTCCAGGATAGAGCAGCGGTTCATCCTTGACCGCGAGAATCAGGGACGGGTGGCGCTTCTGCCAGCGGGGGTCCTGGTTGGACCGGTTGAAGACATCCTTGTAATGACGGATGACGATGACCGGGCAGCCGTCCAGCCGTAACAGCACCTGGCGGGTCAGCGGCCAGTCAAAAGCCCGTTCTTCGGCGTAGACCGCTTCAAAGCGCCGCCGTTGTCTTGAGCTGGCGGATGAGGTCAT
>CALLYX010000035.1 GCA_937858775.1 uncultured bacterium
CGACAGCCACGATATGCAGCTCTCACGTCGCCTCGAATAAGTATGGCGGACTCGCCGAGGGTTCGCCCGCTGCGCTCTGCGGCGAATCACTCGCCAAATCACTCATCAATAGGTGTGACAGTTGCACCGGCGTGCGTTGTCATGTACACTACTGCCCGCTTTGGCCGAACAACGATCACATCGTCGCTTGAGGGACAACGTGGGCCTGTCGACGCATGCGCAAAAACCAACCCGATTCGGCGGCGGGCTTCCGCTGTCGAAGTATTGGCTGCTGCTTCTGGCGCTGCCGCTGCGCCGCGAGCGCGCTGGGCGGATGCCCCGATGCCGCGACCACCGTCGTGGGGATCTCCCTGGCGACCTCCTCCGCATGGCTCGGGCCGGAGAGCACGGCGACGCGGACGCCGGGGATCTCCTGGGCGATCACCTCGGACATCCGCATGAGGGTGCGCGTCTCGATCCCCTTCGACCCGCTGACGACAAGCCGCCGCCCCGGGCGGCGGCCGCCGGAGAGGACCGGCGCGAGCCGCCGGCAAACGGACCGCATGTGGTGCGACGGGATCGCCGCGACGATCACCTCGCGGTCCGCGGCCGCCTCCTCGAGCGAGGCGGTTATCTTCAGGGCGACCGGGATGGGAACGCCCGGAAGGAACTTCCTGTTGATCCGCTTCCGCCTGAGATAGTCGACGTGATCGGGGAACGCGCCCCAGAGGGCGACATCCGCCCCCTTCCTGTGGAGGAGGATCGCCAGCGTGGTCCCCCATCCGCCGTCGCCGAGGACCGCGACCCTGGGGGGGGAGGGAATCGCCGCGCGCCTCATCGTGCCACCCTCTCCGTCCTGCTCCCGAGTTTCTTCTCCGTGCCCGCGAGGAGGCGCGATATGTTCGCGCGGTGTTTCAGGATGAGCGCGGCGGCGAGCGCCGCGGCGAACCAGAGGTACGCCGGCGGCTGCCCGTACGCCCAGGCGAAGACCGGTATGCATACCCCCGCCGCTATCGAGCCGAGCGATACGTAACGGGTGAGCGCCACGATCACGGCAAATATCCCGAAGATGGAAACCGCGACGAGCGGCATCATCGCCAGCAGCGCCCCCGCCGTGGTGGCCACCCCCTTGCCGCCGCTGAAGCGGAGGAAGATCATCCAGTTGTGGCCCGCGACGACCGCCACGCAGCCGAGGATCCTAGCCGCCGGCAGCCGCGATGGATCGGGGCACGCGAGCGGGGCGAGAAGGCCCACCACGAGGTACCCCTTCAGCAGATCGATCGCGAGCGTGGCGACGCCCGCCTGCGTCCCCAGGACGCGCATCACGTTGGTGGCGCCGACGTTCCCGCTGCCGTGCCCCCTGATGTCGATCCCCTTGAGGACGCGACCCATGAGGTACGCCGTAGGGATCGAGCCTATCAGGTACGCGCCCGCGCAGAGCGCCATTATTTTGACGGCCGTCATACTCGCCTTCCCGGGGCGGCAGTATACAACATTCCCCATCTGCTTACATCATCTTTGAGGCCGGCCTAGGGGGCTCCGGCATCTAGCCGCGGCGGTTCCTGAACTTGAGGCGGAGCGGCGCCCCCTCGAACCCGAAGGCGCGGCGCAGGGAGTTAGAGAGGTAGTTCGCGTACCGCCCCTCGACGAGGTCGCGGTTGTTCACGAAGAGGGAGAAGGCGGGGGGCCTCACCCCCGTCTGGGCGGCGTAGTAGAGGCGGCAGCGCTTCCCCTTGAGCGAGGCCGGCGGCGTGCGCTCCCACGCCCGGCGGAGAAGCCTGTTGAGGATCGGCGTCGCGATCCGCTTCCCCGTCTGCTCGCGGACGAGAAAGAGGGCGTCGAGGGATCGCTCCACCCCGCGCCCGCTCTTCGCCGAGAGGAAGACGACCGGGACATGGTCGAAGAAGCGCATCCTCTCCCAGAGCCGCTCCCGGTAGCGGCGCATGTCGGCGTCGCGGACGAGGTCCCACTTGTTGACGCCGAGAACGCACCCCCGCCCCTCGTCGAGAATGGTTCGCGCGAGCCTCTCCTCCTGCGCCGCCACCCCGTCGAGCGCGTCGATCATCATGAACGCCACGTCGCACCTCTTCACGCTTGCGCGCGTGCGCGCAAGGCTGTGGTGCTCAGCCGCCTCCCTGAGTTTCCCCTCCCGCCTGATCCCGGCGGTGTCGATCAGGGTGAGCCCCTTCCCCCGCCACGCCGCGCGCGTGTCCACCGCGTCGCGCGTCGTCCCCGGCCTTGCGTCCACTATCATCCGCTCCTCGCGCAGGACGCGGTTCACCCACGAGGATTTTCCGACGTTGGGCCTTCCCACCACGGCCACCCGCAGCGTCTCCCCCGCCTCCTCCCCCGCATCCCCCTTCCCGATCGCGGCGAGGATCGCGTCCAGAAGCGCTCCCATCCCGCGCCCGTGCGCGGCGGATACGGGGAAAACGTCGGGGAATCCCAGCCGGTGGAAATCCCCCGCCGCCGTTTCTATCGCCTCGTTGTCCGCCTTGTTGGCGGCGACTATGAGCCGCTTCCCTGCGCCGCGCAGCACGGCGGCGATCTCACGGTCGAGCGGCACGAGCCCCTCGATCGCGTCCGTCACGAAGAGAATGACGTCGGCCTGCTCGATGGCGAGACGGGCCTGCCGCCTGGCCATCTCGCGGATATTGTCCGAGGAGTCGAAGTCGATCCCGCCCGTGTCGACTACGGTGAAGCGCCGCCCCCCCCAAGCCGCCGTCGCGCAGATCCGGTCGCGCGTCATCCCGTACGTCGGGTCGACGATCGCGATCCGGCGGCCGGCCATCCGGTTGAAAAGGGCGGATTTGCCGACGTTCGGCCTTCCGACGAGGACGACGGTGCGCATATCGACTCCCCTGGGGCCGCGCTCACCCCCCCGCCGCGGGCGCCGACCGCTGGAGGATCCGGAGCCCGTCGATCAGGTAGCCGACTCCCGAGATCACGGTAAAGGCGGACGCCGCGTACAGGAAGACGGCGAGATGGGGCCACCCGCACAGGACCCAGACGACGGTGGTCATCTGGAGGAGGGTCGCGCACTTTCCCGCGGCGCTCGGGCGCGGGGTGAGCGAGCCGGTGAGCATGTGGACGAGCAGCGAGCCCAGGGCGATGAGGACGTCGCGGCTTATCACGAGCACCGGGAACCAGCTCGGGAGCTTCGCCAGGCGCCCCATCCGCACGCTCAGGACGACCACCGCGGCGAGAAGCAGCAGCTTGTCCGCCAGCGGGTCGAGGTACGAGCCGAGGAGCGTCTTCCGGTTCTTCAGCCTGGCGATCAGGCCGTCGAGCCCGTCGCTCGCCATCGCGGCGGCGAACGCCGCGACGGCCCACCAGCGCAGCGCCTCCCCGCCGCTCTCCCGGTAGCGCAGCAGCAGCGCCACGAAGCACGGTATCAGCGCGATCCGTATCAGGGTGATCAGGTTCGGCATATTCAGCATGAGGAGCCCCTCGGCGCCGACTCGCCCCGCGCGGGTGCCCTTCGGCGCCGCCTACGACGCGGGCGCTTACCCCCCCGTCTGCCCGTGCGCCTTCTCGATCTTCCCCCAGCTGTCGCGGAGTGGCACGGTGCGGTTGAAGACGGGGCGCGCCGGGGAGGAGTCGGGGTCGGCGCAGAAATAGCCCAGGCGCTCGAACTGGAAGCGGGTGCCGGCGGGAGCCGACGCAAGGGACGGCTCGACAAGGCAGCCGGTGATGACCTCGCGCGAGGCCGAGTTCAGGAACGCCTTGTACCCCGCCCCATCCCCCCCGCCCTGCGGGTCGTCCACCGTGAACAGGCGGTCGTAGAGACGCGCCTCGGCCGCCGCGGCGTGCGCGGCCGAAACCCAGTGTATTGTCCCCCTGGTCCTCCTCCCGTCGGGGGCGTGCCCCCCCCTCGTGGCCGGGTCGTACGCGCAGCGTATCTCCGCCGCCTCGCCCGTCCGCCCGTCCTTCGTGAATCCGGTGCACCTGACGAGGTAGCCGTAGCGCAGGCGCACCTCCGCGCCGGGCGCGAGGCGGTGGTATTTCTTGGGCGGATTCTCCCTGAAGTCATCCCGCTCGATGTAGAGCACCCGCGAGAACGGGACCTTCCTCGTCCCGGAGGAGGGGTCCTCTGGATTATTCACAGCGTCGAGCTCCTCCGTCTTCCCCTCCGGGTAGTTCTCGATTACGAGGCGGAGCGGCCTGAGCACCGCCATCCGCCGGGGGGCGCGCCTGTTCAGGTCGTCGCGCAGGCAATGCTCGAGGAGGGCGATATCCACCGTGCTGTCCGTCTTCGCGACGCCGATCCGGTCGCAAAAATCCCTGATCGCCTCGGGCGTGTAGCCGCGCCGGCGGAGGCCCGAGAGCGTCGGCATGCGCGGGTCGTCCCACCCCTCCACGTGCCCCCCCTCCACGAGCTCGAGAAGCCTTCGCTTCGACAGGACGGTTCGGCTGAGGTTGAGACGGGCGAACTCGACCTGCCGCGGGCGGCAGTCGACCCCGAGCGCGTCGAGGATCCAGTCGTATAGCGGGCGGTGGTCCTCGAACTCAAGCGTGCAGATCGAGTGCGTGATCCCCTCGATCGAGTCGGAGAGGCAGTGGGCGAAGTCGTACATCGGGTAAACGCACCAGGCGTCACCCGTGCGGTGGTGGGAGGCGCGGCGGATACGGTAGATCGTCGGATCGCGCATGTTCAGGTTCGGGGAGGCCATGTCGATCCTGGCGCGCACCACGTGCGCGCCGTCCGGGAACTCCCCCGCGCGCATCCTCGCAAACAGGTCCAGGCTCTCCGCGGCGGGGCGCCAGCGGTAGGGGCTCTCCCTGCCCGGCTCGGTGAGCGTACCGCGGTACTCCCGTATCTCCCCGGGGCTGAGGCTGTCCACATACGCCTTCCCCCGGCGTATCATCTCCACCGCGTAGCCGTATAGCCGCTCGAAATAGTCGGAGGCGTAGTAGAGGTGGGGCCCCCAGTCGAAGCCGAGCCAGCGGACGTCGCGGATGATCGACTCGACGTACTCGACCTCCTCCTTCTCGGGGTTGGTGTCGTCGAATCGGAGGTGGCACCTGCCGCCGTTCTCCGCCGCGACGCCGAAGTTGAGGCAGATGGATTTGGCGTGACCGATATGGAGATAGCCGTTCGGCTCGGGGGGGAAGCGGGTCACCACCCGCCCGCCGTGCCTGCCGGCGGCGACGTCCTCCGCGACGATCTGCCGGACGAAATCCCTCGCCGGGACCGGGTTCGCCCCGCCGGAATCTCCGGCCCTGCGGCGGTTCACGCGCCCCCCCCTTCCGCCCCGGGCCCGTCGCCGGGAAGATCCAGGAGCGGCGCCCTCCTCAGCCGAGCTACGACCCTTTCCTTCCCGATGAGGGACATCGTCTCGAAGATGCCGGGCGTCTCGGCGCGGCCGGAAACGGCTACGCGCACCGGCTGTATGACCTCCCCCGGTTTCACGCCCCGCGCGGCGATGATACCGCGGATGACAGGTTCGATGGAGTCGGGGGTGAACTCGGCGAGGCGCTCGATTCGGTCGGCGACCTCCGACAGGATCCCCCCCGCCCCCGCCGCGTGCATATGCCTCCTGAACGCCTTCGGATCCACGACGGGGAAGTCGGTGAAGAAATAGTGCGCCTTGTCGGCGAGGTCGCGGAGCGTCCTGAACCTCTCCCCGAGAAGGCGGACAGCCGCCTCCATCCGGTCCGCCTGGACCGCCCCCGGCGGCACCCCGAACGCCGCGAGGTACGGGACCGCCATCCGGGCGACCTCCCCCGGCGCCTTCCTCTTGAAATACTGCATGTTCAGCCACTCCAACTTCCTCGTGTCGAAGACGGCGCTCTTCTTGTTCACCCGGTCGAGGGAGAAGGCCGCGACGAGCTCCTTGATCGTCATGATCTCGCGGTCGTCCCCCGGCGACCAGCCGAGGAGCGCCAGGAAGTTCACAAGCGCCTCCGGCAGTATCCCCTCCTCGCGGAACTGCCCCACGGAAGTAGCCCCGTGCCGCTTGGAGAGGCGCGAGCCGTCCGGCCCCATGATGAGGGGGACGTGCGCGAAGAGGGGGGTGGGGAGGCCCAGCGCCGCGTAGAGGCGGATCTGCTTCGGGGTGTTGCTCAGGTGGTCGTCGCCGCGGATGATGTGCGTGATCCGCATCTCGGCGTCGTCGACGACGCAGGCGAAATTGTACGTGGGCGTCCCGTCGGATTTCATGAGGACGAGGTCGCCCACGGCGTCCGCGGGGAAGACGATCCGGCCGTGGACGAGGTCGTCCACCGCTATCCCCCCCTCCGGCCTCCTCAATATGACCGCCGGCCTCGACCCCCTCTTCTCATCGGAGGCGTACGCCTTGCCCTCCTTCAGGAGGCGCTCCGCGTGACGGGCGTAGAGGGGGAAGCGGTCCGACTGGAGGTGCGGCCCCTCGTCCCAGTCGAGGCCGAGCCAGCGGATGTTGTCGACGATGGCGTCGACGGAGGCCCTGGTCGAGCGCTGCAGGTCGGTGTCCTCGATGCGGAGTATGAACGCCCCGCCGAGGCGGCGCGCGAAGAGCCAGTTGAAGAGGGCTGTCCGGGCGCCGCCGATGTGGAGGTGCCCGGTGGGGCTCGGGGCGAATCGGACGCGGACAGGGGTGCCGTGCGATGGATTCGCGTTCATCCGAATCCGAATCCGCGGGTGATCTTGCCCCAGATGGCGTCGGCGCTTCGGGACTCGACGAACGACTTCCCCTCGCCGAGCGCCTGGCGGTTGATCTCGACGAGGTGCCGGCGGTACGGTGGGAGCATCTCCTCAACCGCGGCGAGGGCGGTCTGCATCTGCACGACATCCCTCTTCGCGAGGAACGCCCCCAGGGCGACCATGTTGGCGACGCGGGTGTTCCCGAGGCGATCCGCTATGTTGGTCGCCGGAATGTGGATCGGCTCCACGTCCCTGCGCTTTGCCGGCCGGTCGACGAGGGCCGAGTTGATGATGATAAGGCCCTTCTTGGCGAGCATCGGCTCGAACTTGATGAGGGATGGGGTGTTCATGATGATCGCGGCCGTGGGCTCGGCGACGACGGGGGAAGGGATCTCCTCGTCGGAGACGATGACGTTGCAATAGGCGGTGCCGCCGCGGACCTCGGCCCCGTAAGACGGCATGTAGGTGACGTGCCGGCCCTCCAGCATGCCGGCGCAGCAGAGGAGCTTGCCCATGAACATAATCCCCTGCCCGCCGAAGCCTGCGATGATCAGGCGTTCCTGTTGCACTCGCCCCATCCCCGCTGCGTGCGGCGCTACCTGGCCGCCGCCTGCGCGTAGACGTTCTTGTAACGGCCGAGGGGGAAGACCTCGGTCATCCTCTCGTCGATCATCTTCATCGCGACGCGCGGCTGAAGGCCCCAGTACGTGGGGCACGGCGAGAGTATCTCCACGAAACCGAACCCCTTCCCCTCCACCTGGATCTGGAGGGCGGCCTTGATCGCCGCCCGTGCCTTCAAGACATTGTGCGGCTTGGATACGGTGCAGCGCTCGACGAACTTGACGCCGTCGAATTGGGTGAGAAGTTCGGCGACCCTGATCGGGTTCCCCTCGCTCTCCGCGATCCTCCCCCGGGGGGAGGTCTCCGTCTTCTGGCCGATCATGGTGGTCGGGGCCATCTGGCCGCCGGTCATCCCGTAGACGCCGTTGTTGACGAATATGACCGTGATCCCCTCGCCGCGGTTCGCCGCGTGGATGATCTCGGCCGTGCCGATGGCGGCGAGGTCGCCGTCCCCCTGGTAGGCGAAGACGATGAGATCCGGCCGCGCCCGCTTCATCCCCGTGGCGACCGCCGGGGCGCGCCCGTGCGCCGCTTCGCTGACGTCGAAGTTGAAGTAGTCGTAGGCGAGCACCGCGCATCCCACCGGCGCGACGCCCACCACGCGCTCCCGGATGCCGAGTTCATCCACGACCTCGGCGATCAGCCGGTGGACGATCCCGTGCCCGCAGCCTGCGCAGTAGTGCGTCTCGACGTTTTTCAGGCTCTCCGGCCTGGTGATCTTCGATTTCATTGCCCCGTCCATATCCGCCGGCGCGCTCCCCCGCGCCCCGCGGCTACCTCCTTTTCAACCCGTGCATCGAGATCGCCTTCTCGATGGCCGCGTCCACCTCGGCCCCCTGGAGCACCTCCCCCCCCGGCTTGCCCAGCAGGTCGATCGGAACGGCGCGGCCCGCGAGGGAGAGGCGCACATCCTCGATCAGCTGCCCGGCGCTCATCTCGACGACCAGGACGGCCCGCGCATCCTTCGCCGCCGAGGCCAGCGCCGCGGAGGGGAAGGGCCAGAGGGTGACGGGCCTGAAGAGGCCGACCCTGTACCTCCTCTGTCGAAACTCCCTGAGCGCCGCGCGGCAGGTGCGCGAAGGAGTACCGTAGGCGACCAGGAGCAGTTCCGCGTCTCCGGCCTCAACCGCTTCCGAGCGCATCTCACCCTCCTCGATCTGCCGGTACTTCTCCTGGAGTCTCCGGTTGTGCTCGAGCAGCTCGTTTTCGCCCAGGATGAGCGAGCGCACCTTGTTGGGCGCCCTCCCCCTGCATCCGGTGAGGGCCCATTCCTTGGCCTGACGGCGCGCGACGTGCCTCCCCGCGATCTCCACCGGCTCCACCATCTGCCCGAGGACGCCGTCGCCCAGGATCATCACGGGATTCCGGTACTTGTCGGCAAGGTCGAACGCCAGGAAGACGTGGTCGACGAGCTCCTGGACGCTTGACGGGGCGAGGACGATCGTGCGGTAGTCGCCGTGGCCGCCCCCGCGCGTCGCCTGGAAATAGTCCGCCTGGCTGGGGCCGATATTGCCCAGGCCGGGGCCGCCCCGCATGATGTTCACGATGACCGCCGGGAGCTCGCACCCGGCCAGGTAGGAGATCCCCTCCTGCATGAGGCTGATCCCGGGGCTCGATGAGGAGGTGATCGCGCGCGCCCCGACCACGGCCGCGCCGAAGACCATGTTGATGGCGGCCAGCTCGCTCTCGCTCTGCACGAACTGCCCGTTCACCTCCGGCATCCTCCGCGACATGTAGGAGGTGACCTCGTTCTGCGGGGTGATCGGGTAGCCGAAGTAACAGCGGCACCCCGCCTCTATAGCGGCCTCCGAGAGGGCCTCGTTGCCGCACATCAGGCTTTTCTTGGCCATTCCGCCACCGCGTTATGACCGCGCGCCCGACCCGCGATGGGCCGGGCCGGGCGGCCCCTGTCCCTGCGCCTCTTCCCTCTCCACCTCGATGATCGCCTCGGGGCACATGATCGCGCAGAGGCCGCACCCTGTGCAATCCTCCAGGCGCGCCGGCTGGGCGAAGTGGACCCCCTTGTCGTTGAGGGACTTGGACATGGCTATGACGCCCTGCGGACACGCGTCCACGCAGAGCTCGCACCCCTTGCATCGCCTGGTGTCTATTATTACCTTAGCCATGAAGCGACCGCCCCCCCCAGTGCA
Organism: uncultured bacterium; assembly: GCA_937858775.1. Taxonomy (GTDB): domain Bacteria; phylum Auribacterota; class Tritonobacteria; order UBA1439; family UBA1439; genus UBA1439. Next base: position 9,376 of record CALLYX010000035.1, read on the forward strand.
GCTTCTCCCGAAGCAGCTGATAGTGAGTCCTGCGCGGGGAGGCGAGGAGCGTGAGCCTCGTCCCCCCGCCGGACACCGCCACCTCATCGCCGTCCAGCAGCGCCCTGCTCTCCTGGCCGTCTAGCGTGAGCGCGGCGTCCCTGCCGCGGGTCGAGATCCGAACCCGGACCGTCTTCGATCCGGGAACGATCATGGGCCGGTTCGTGAGCATGTGGGGGCAGATCGGCGTGAGCATTATAGCATCCATATCCGGGTTGACAAGCGCCCCGCCCGCCGACAGCGAATACGCCGTAGAGCCGGTGGGGCTCGAAATGATGAGGCCGTCGGAAACGTAGGTGACGAGGTACTCTTCGCCCACGAACGCGTCGAGGGCCATCAGGCGCGAGACGGCCCCCTTCGAGATCACCGCGTCGTTCAGGACCGCGTGGGAGCAGATCTCCCTGCCCCCGCGCGCGAGGGAGACCTCGAGCATCATACGCTCCTCGCTGCGGCATCTCCCGGCGAGGGCGGCGGCTACGCACTCCCGCGCCCCGGCGCGCGCCGACGCCGTGAGAAATCCGAGGCCGCCGAGGTTGATGCCGAGGAGCGGGATCCGGCTGCCCGCTATGATCCGCGCGGCCCTCAGGACGGTTCCATCCCCCCCGACGCTCACCGCGAGGTCGGCCTCCGCCCTGATCCCGCGGTCGTCCCTGGAGATTCGCGTGTCGCCGAGGAGCCTGGCGGTCCCGGGGTCGGCGATCAGGCGGGCGCCCCGGCGGGCGACGAGGCGCGCTATCTCGGATGCCGCATCCCTCGCCCCCCTCTTGACGGCGTTCACCACGAGGGCGACGGTTCTCGTCTTGCGGCGCCGCGCCCCCCGCCCCTTCACGGCTTCCTCGCGTACATGAAGAATTCCTTGTTCCCGGCCGGCCCGAGAAGCGGCGACTCCATGATCCCCCTGACCTCCAGCCCGCTCTCCTCGGCCATCACGCAGGCGCGCCAGATGAGGCGGGTATGGACGCGCGAGTCCCTCACCACGCCCCCCCTCCGGACCTCCGCCCGGCCCGCCTCGAACTGCGGCTTGACGAGGGCCAGCATCTCGGCCCCGCGCGGCATGATGCGCGCGAGGACGGGCACGACCTTGTCGAGGGATATGAATGAGAGATCCACGGTGACAAGGCCGGCCTCGTGCGGCAGGGCTTCGCGCGCCAGGGTCCTGGCGTTCACCCGGTCCATGACGGTGACCCGCGGGTCGGCCCGGAGGCGCGCGGCGAGCTGCCCCCGCCCCACGTCAACCGCGGCCACGGCGGCGGCGCCGGCCTGCAGCAGGCAGTCCGTGAACCCGCCCGTCGAGGCCCCTACGTCGAGGCACTCCCGCCCCGCGACGACGACGTCGAAGCGCTCGAGCGCGGCGGCGAGCTTCTCCCCGCCCCTCCCGACGAACCGCTGGGGGGCGGAGACGGCTATGGCGCAGCCGGGGTCAACCGCCTTCCCCGGTTTCGCCGCCGCGTCGCCGTCCACGCGCACCACCCCGGCCATGATCGCGCGGCGCGCCTTCTCTCCGCTGTCGAATAGGCCCCTCTCCACCAGCAGCCTGTCGAGCCGTGTCTTCATGCGGGTCGATGCGCCCGGCCGCCGCGGGTCAGGACGGCCAGAACCTCTCCATGATCCGGGCGGCGACGGCGGCCGCGTCGAGGCCGAGGGCCGCCATGATCTCCCAGCGGCCGCCCTGCTCGACGAAACAGTCCCCGATCCCGAACCGTTCCGTCTCCACGCCCCCGAGACGCGCCTCATCGAGGAGTTCGAGCACGGCGCTCCCGAAGCCGCCCTCGAGCGAGTTCTCCTCGATCGTCACGATCCTTCCGGTCCTTCGCGCCGCGGAGAGAATGCTTCCGCGGTCGAGCGGCTTCACGAACCTCGCGTCGATCACGCAGGCCGATTTCCCCTTCCCCGCGAGGATGTCGGCGGCGGCGGCGGCTACGCCCGCCATGGCGCCCGCCGCCGCGATGGCGACCTCCGTCCCCTCCCTGAGCACGCGCGCCTTCCCGGCCTCTATCGGGGGCCGGGGCGCCCCCGCGCCGGGACTCGGCACGGCCCCCTTCGGGTAGACGATGGCGCACGGCCCCCCCGACGCCAGCGCCCATGCGAGCATCGCGCGGAGCTCCGCCCCGTCCGACGGCGCCATGACGGAGAGACGGGGGATATGCCTGAGGAAGGAGATGGCGAACTGGCCCGAGTGCGTTGGGCCGTCGGAACCGACTATCCCCGCGTGGTCAACCGCGAGGACTACCGGAAGCCCCTGAAGGCATATGTCGTGGATGAGCTGGTCGTACGCCCTCTGGAGGAACGTAGCGTAGATGGCGACCACGGGCCGCGCGCCGCCCGCCGCCAGGCCCGCCGCGAAGGTCGCCGCGTGCCCCTCGGCGATCCCAACGTCGAAGAAGCGGGATGGGAACTCCTTCGCGAAGGCCGAGAGCCCGGTCCCCCCCGCCATCGCCGCCGTGATGGCGACGATCAAGGGGTCTTTTCTGGCGGCCTCGACGAGCGCCCCTCCCATCGCCCCCGCCCAGGTCTCGCCGCCGTTCCCGGTCTTCGGCCTCCCCGTGGCGATGTCGAACGGGTCCGTCCCGTGAAAATATTCCGGGTGCCGCTCGGCGTGCTCGTACCCCTTTCCCTTCACCGTGCGCACGTGCAGGATCAGGGGCTCCTCGATCTTCTTTAGCCGCCGGAGCATGTCCACCAGCCTGGGGATGTCGTGGCCGTCGACGGGGCCGAAGTAGCGGAACCCTATCTCCTCGAAGACGATCCCCGGCACGATCATGTTCTTGAGGCTCTCCTCCATCTTCCGCGCCGTCTCGAACATCCGGGCCCCGATCCCCGGGATCCCCTTCACGATCGCCTGCATCTCCGACCTGACCCTATTGTAGATCGGCGAGGACATGAGGCGGTTCAGGTAGGCGGAGATGGCCCCGACGTTGCGGGAGATCGACATCGCGTTGTCGTTGAGGATCACGATGAGGTTCCTGGAGCGGAGCCCGGCGTTGTTGAGGCCCTCGTAACAGAGCCCGCCGGTGAGCGAGCCGTCCCCGATGATCGCTATGACCTTCCCGTCCCCCCCGCGGGCGTCGCGGGCGGCGGCCAGGCCGAGCGCGGCGGAGACGGCGGTGCTCGCGTGCCCCGCGCCGAAGGCGTCGTGGACGCTCTCGTCGCGCCGCGGGAAGCCCGCGACGCCCCCCGCGCGGCGAAGCGTGTCGAAGGAGGGGTTCCGCCCGGTGAGCAGCTTGTGGGCGTACGCCTGGTGCCCGACGTCCCATACGATCGCGTCGCGCGGCGTGTCGAATACGTAGTGGAGGGCGATCGTGAGTTCCACCGCGCCCAGGCTCGATGCGAGGTGCCCGCCGTTGGCGGAGACGACGCCGATGAGGCGGTCGCGCACCTCGCGCGCTACCGCCGGAAGCTCGCCCGGCAGGAGCTGCCGGAGGTCCTCTGGGGAGCTTATTTCGTCAAGATACCGCTGCATCTGCGTCCGGCCCCATCGTGAACCCGCGGGGTGTCAATCCCCTCTCCCTGGAACGGCCTGCGGCATCACAGGAGGAACATCCCTTCATCCCTGGCCCTCTTCCCGGCGGGGCGCTGCGCCGCCGCCCCTGCGTCGTCGCCGCCCGCCGCCGGCGTAAACGGCCTCGTCTCCGTCTTTCCGTCCCCGCCCTTCGCCAGCATCTCGATTCTCTTCTCTGCGTCGTCGAGCGTCGCCGCGCATAGGCGGCTGAGGCGCACCCCCTCCTCGTACCGTTCGAGCGCCTGGTCGAGCGGGAGATCCCCGCCCTCCATCGCCGCCACGATCTCCTCGAGGCGCTTCAGCGCCTCCTCGAAACCCGGCTTCCCCTCCTTCTCCCTGGGCATCGCGTTCCTCCGGGCGCCGGCGCCCCCCGCACGGGGGGGCCGGCGCGCCTGCTGGCGGGCGGCCGCCCGACGCCGATCCGGGCCGCCCCCCTGTCTCATGCTAGCGCCGCACCCTCCCTCAGTCAATGATTTCGTCCACCGTGGCGGTGAAACCGCCGCGGGCCAGCCTCGCGCGCACCCCCTCGCCCCGGCGCAGCTGCGACGACCCGGTGACCACGGCGCCGTCCCGGGCGCGGAAGAGCACGCTGTAGCCGCGGGACAGGATCGACACCGGGCTAAGCGACTCCAGGCGGCCGGCGAGGCCGGCGAGGCCCGCGCGCCCCAGCTCCAGGCGATGCCGGAACGATCGCCCGAGCCGCCCGTCGAGCTCGTCGATGAGCTGCTGATACTGCCGCACGACGTTCTCGGGGGCCCGGAGGACGCGGCTCTGCGCGCACACGATGAGGCGCCGCCGCAGATCCGCGATCGCGGCCCGCGCGGCGGAGTCGACCCTCGAGAATAGCGTCTTGACACGCTCGTGGAGCTCCGATTTCTTCGCTACGACGAGCTCGGCCGCCGCCGACGGCGTCGGGACGCGGAGGTCGGCGACGAAATCGGCTATGGTGAAATCTATCTCGTGCCCGACGGCCGAGATCACCGGTATTCCCGACCCGGCGATGGCGCGCGCCACCTGCTCCTCGTTGAAAGCCCACAGGTCCTCCAGCGAGCCGCCGCCGCGCGTCACGATGATCACGTCCACGTCCCCCATGCGATTCAGACCCTCGATCGCCGCGGAGATCTCCGCGGCGGCCGTCTGCCCCTGCACGCGCACGGGGCTGACGAGGATGCTCACGTTCGCGAAGCGGCGTTCGATGACGCTGAGTATGTCGCGGATCGCCGCCCCCGACGGCGATGTCACGATGCCGATCCTCCGAGGCAGGAGCGGGATCGGCCTCTTCCGCGCCGGATCGAAGAGCCCCTCCCCCCGAAGGCGTTCCTTCAACTGCTCGAAGGCCACCTGGAGCGCCCCCACCCCCTTCGGCTCGATCTCGGAGAGCGTGATCTGGTAGCGCCCGCCCTTTTCGTAGACCGAGATATCTCCGAACGCCACGACATCGAGCCCGTCCCTCAGATCGAATGCGATCCGCGCCGCCTGCCCCCTGTAGAGCACCGCCTGCAGCTGGCTCTCCTCGTCCTTGAGGGTGAAATAGACATGGCCGGAGCCCGGGCGCCTGATGTTGGAGATCTCCCCCTCGACCCAGACGCCGGGGAAGCGCCCCTCGAGGAGGACCTTGATCTCCCTGGTGATCTCGGCGATGCGGTATACCTTTCTCCCAGGCGCCTGCGCCATGGTTTCCTTCCCGGGGCCGGTTTCCCCCCGCCCCGCCGCCGGCCCGTGCCGCCGGCCCCGCTTCAATCCCCTTCCCCCCCCGGCGCCCCGCCCCCGCCGGGGCCGGCGACTGCGACACGCTCCCTCACCCGCTCTATCGACTCCGCCCTTCCCGTCCTTTCGTCGGCGCGGACGATAACCCCCTGGAACTCGACCCCCCCCCTTGCGACCTCGAACCGCTCGGGGAGCTGGGTGACGAAATGCCTGACGACCGCCCCGATCTCCCGCCCCAGGACGGACTCGGTGGGCCCGGTCATCCCCGCCTCGGTTATGTAGGCGGTCCCGCCGGGGAGGAGGCGCTCGTCGGCCGTTTGGACGTGCGTGTGCGTCCCGATGACCGCGGTCGCCCTGCCGTCGAGATAGCGCCCCAGCGCGATCTTCTCCGATGTCGCTTCGGCGTGGATATCCACCACGATCAGGGGCGTCCGGCGGCGCAGCGCTTCGATCTCCCGCGCGGCGGCCCGGAACGGGCACTCGGCGGGCTTCATGAAGACGCGCCCCATGACGTTGACGACCCCGAGCGCCGCGCCGCCCGCGAGCGCGACTGCGACGCC
>CALLYX010000036.1 GCA_937858775.1 uncultured bacterium
CCCTATGCCGATCAGATTGCTAGCCGTTTCAAGCTCGCGCGGCGGCGGCTTGGTCTTCAAGACGAGCGCCTGGGTCTGCGCACCGACCTGTTCGTGCGGCCTGCCGTCAGGGGACAACAATTGACGCTGTTTTGACAGCGCACGAAGCGGCAGCAATCATGGCCACCATGAAGATCGCCGATTCGCGCATCAAACCGACGTTCGAACTCGAAGCCGCTGAGCTGCAGCTCGGTATGGCGCCGGTTGCCGGTGTCGATGAGGCGGGGCGCGGACCCTGGGCAGGCCCGGTGGTCGCCGCCGCCGTCGTTTTCGCCCCAGGGGTGCGCGTCCCAGGCGTTAGGGACTCCAAGCGCCTCGACCACGCCCGGCGCGTCGCCATCGACGCCCTCGTCAGGAAGGCCGCGATCGCGGTCGGCGTCGGCGCCGTCGAGCCGGAGGAGATCGACCGCCTCAACATCCGCCGCGCCGCGCTCGAGGCGATGCGCCTAGCCATTCTGGCCCTCGCCATCCGGGTCGAGTATATCCTGGTTGACGCGAGGACCATCCCCGGCATCGGCATCCCCCAGGAGCCGATCGTAAACGGCGACGGGCTCGTCTTCTCGATCGCAGCGGCGTCGATCGTCGCCAAGGTCCACCGCGACGCCGTGATGACGGCCTACGACGCCGAATATCCCGCCTACGGCTTCGCGAGGCACAAGGGCTACGGGACCGCCGAGCATATCCGCGCCCTGAGGGAGCACGGCCCCTGCCCGATCCACCGGAGGTCGTTCGACTGGCGCGGCGGCGCGCAGCGCCTGTCCACGGCGCGGCGCGGGTTTTAATCCGCCCCGTGCGGGCGCGGCGAGGAAGGCAGATGTCGTACCGGTACCTCGAGCACGTCGGTGACGCGGCGATCGAGGGGAGCGGTCCAACCATCGAGGAGGCGTTCTCCGGCGCGGCGGAGGCGATGCTTGGCATAATGGTGCGCGGGCCGGTCGAGGGGGGGGCGGGCCGCCGCGCCGCGCTCGAGGCGGAGGCGGAGTCCGCCGGCGACCTGCTCGTCGCTTTCCTGAACGAGGTGCTCTCCCGGCAGGGGCTCCTCGGCGTCCTCTTCTTCCGCTGCGAGGTGAAGGAGATCCGGCGGACCGGCGAAGGCCGCTTTGTCCTCAAGGCGGAGGCCGAGGGGCTTCCGCCGGGGGCGCTGGCGGGGAGGCTCGGGGCGGAGGTGAAGGCCGCCACGTACACGGGGCTCAAGGTCGGGAGGCGCGGCGGGCGCTTTTTCGCCCGCTGTGTCCTCGACCTGTGACGGGGGGGAGGGGTTGAGATGATCGTCCACTACCGGAAAAGCCAGGTCAGCACCGTGATCGTCGCCGCGGCCGGGGCGGGCGCCATCGTCCTTGGCAACCTGATGTGGGCGCGCGGATGCAGTTGCGGGAGCTGCCTCGCCCTCGCCGCCCTTCTCGCCGCCGCGGCCGTTTTCGGCGTCCTCACGGTCGAGGTCAACGAGAAAGAGGTGACGGCGGACTTCGGCATGGGATTCCCGTGGAAACGAATCCCCATCGCCGAAATCGAGTATGTCAGGCCTATGGAGATGCCGTGGTATTTCGGATGGGGCGCCCGGTGGATACCCCGCGGATGGATGTTCCGGGGCACGGGCACCGCCGTCGTCGAGATCGTGCTGAAGACGGGCCGCAGGTTCTGCGTCGGGTCCCCGGAACCGGGGGCGCTGGCGCATGCGATCGACACAGCCAGGAGGCGCGGCGATGAGTGAGGGGGTCGAGTTGCTGCAGGCGGGGGAGTTCTTATGGGAGATCCCCCGGAGCGGCGAGATGCGCGTTCCGGGCAGGATCTACGCCGACCGCCCCCTGGCCGAGATGCTCCTCGCGGATCAGCCGAAGGCGCGCGAGTGGAACGCCCTTCTCCAGGTGAGGAACGTCGCCTGCCTCCCGGGCATCCGGGGATACTCCCTCGCGATGGCCGACATCCACCCCGGCTACGGCTTCCCGATAGGGGGCGTGGGGGCGTTCGACACGGATGAGGGCGTCGTAACGGTGGCGGGGGTCGGCTTCGACTGCAACTGCGGCGTACGCGCCCTCGTGGCCCCGCTCGACAGGGCGGACGTCGAGGCGCGGAAGGCCGAGCTCGCCGAGGCGCTCTTCCGCGGGGTGCCCGCCGGGATCGGGTCGGTAGGGGATTTCCGCCTCAACCGCCGCGAGATCGACGAGATGCTCGTCGAGGGGGCGGGCTTCTCGGTGCGGCGCGGCTACGGCACCGGGGCGGATCTCGAGTTCATCGAGGAGGGCGGGTGCATGCGCGGCGCCGACCCGGCGAACGTGAGCGACAGGGCGAAGGGGCGGCAGCTCCGCCAGGTCGGCACGCTCGGTTCGGGGAACCACTACCTCGAGGTGCAGTACGTGGACGAGATCTACGACGCGGACGCCGCGGGGGCGTTCGGCATCGAGCGCGGCGCGGTCGTAATCTCCGTACACACGGGGAGCCGGGCGCTCGGGCATCAGGTCGGGACCGACTACCTGCCGAAACTCAAGGCCGCCGCCCGGAAATACGGCCTCCAGGTCCGCGAACAGGAGCTGGTCTGCGCCCCTATCGGAAGCCCCGAGGGGAGGGAGTACATCTCCGCGGTCTTCGCCGCCATCAACTGCGCCTTCGCCAACCGGCAGGCGGTCGGCCACCTGGCGAGGGGCTGCTTCGCGCGCGTCTTCGGGATCGGGCCGGAATCCATCCGCCTCCTCTACGACGTCGGGCACAACACCGCCAAGTTCGAGCGCCACCGCGTGGGCGGCGTGGAAAAGACCCTCCTCGTCCACCGGAAGGGCGCGACGCGCGCCTTCCCGGCGGGGAGCCCGGGCCTCCCCGCGGCGTACCGCGCGGCGGGACAGCCGGTGCTCGTGGGGGGGACGATGGGGACCTGTTCCTATGTTCTCGTCGGCACCGCGAAGGGGATGGAGGAGGCGTTCGGGAGCGCGGTGCACGGGGCGGGGCGGTTGAAATCCCGGACCCAGGCGGCGAGGGATTACCGCGGGGAGCGGATCGTGGGCGAGCTCCGCGCGCGGGGGATCATCGTGAAGTCGCACAGCATGGCGGGGACCGCGGAGGAGGCGCCGGGGGCCTACAAGGACGTCGCCCAGGTCGTGGACGTGATGGAGGGGGCCGGGGTGAACCGGAAGGTCGCCCGCCTCCGCCCCATGATCTGCATCAAGGGCTGAGGGCGACGAACCGGGGCGCGGCCTCCACTATCCGGAAGCCGCCGGTATCGCAGTCGGCCCGCCGCCGGGTTTCGGCGGCGAGCCGGGGTCCGGGGGACGCCTGTCGGATAACCGCCGCAAGCGGGGCGGAACCGCGCGGTAGAAATCCGCGGCCGAATAAGACCATGAAAGAGGCGATTCTGTGGCGCAAGGGCGGGGGCGGGGCGGTCGACTGTTTCCTGTGCGAGTTCCGCTGCCGTATCGCAGACGGAAAACGCGGGATGTGCTGCGTCCGGGAGAACCGCGGCGGGACGCTCTACACGCTCGTCTACGAGCGCGCGATCTCCGCAGCGGTGGACCCGATCGAGAAGAAGCCGTTTTACCATTTTCTGCCCGGGAGCGACTCCTTCTCCGTCGCCACGGTCGGCTGCAACTTCAGATGCCTCCACTGCCAGAATTGGCGGATCGCCCAGCTCCCGCGCGACCACGGCGGGGAGATCGAGGGGGAGACGCTCCCGTGCGGGGAGGTCGTCGAGTCGGCGTTGCGCAACGGATGCGCGAGCGTCTCGTACACCTACACGGAGCCGACCGTCTTCATCGAATACGCCCTCGGCATCGCGGCCCTCGCGAAGGGGCGCGGCCTCAGGAACAACTTCGTGACCAACGGCTACATGACGCCCGAGGCCCTCGACGCCCTCCAGCCGGTCCTCGACGCGGCGAACGTCGACCTCAAGGGGTTCGACGAGGCGCGGCACCGGCGCCGCACCGGGGCCGGCATCGAGCCGGTGAAAAGAAACATACGCCTCATGCGCGAGAAGGGGATATGGGTGGAGGTGACGACGCTCGTCATCCCGACCGAGAACGACTCCGACACGGAACTCTCGGGGATCGCCCGCTTCCTGTCCTCCGTGGACCCGGGGATCCCGTGGCACGTGAGCGCCTTCCATCCGTCCTACCGGATGACGGGCCTGCCTCGGACGCCGATCGAGACGATCCGGCGCGCCTGCCGCATCGGCAGGGACGCCGGCCTCCGGTA
>CALLYX010000037.1 GCA_937858775.1 uncultured bacterium
GCGTTGGCCATGAATTCGGTGATGATGACCGTGGGCTGCGGGCACGCACATCCGCCCGCCGTGGCGTCGCAGGTGCAGCCGAGCGCCCCGCAGTCGGTCCGCGTCTCTGGGTAGGTGCACGCGTAGGCGTCACCCACACCCGGTGTGCATTCGCCCAACGCGGCAACTTCGATGAACGTGTCCCCGTCGCAGCGCGACAGGGCGTCGGGGGTATCGCAGGGGTTGGGGACGCACGGGCTATCGCCCATCACGGTCAACACGCCGCAGTCGGCGAGCGCGAAGCCGTCGTTGGAACCATCCGAGTTGACACCGCCACCGTGCGCACGCTGGTCCAGGTCACAGTAAAGCCACGCCCCGTCGTCCACCCGAAACCGGAAGGCGATGGCATACGTGCCGGCCTCGGGTGAAGGAAAATTTGCGGTGTACTCGTCGCGGCCCGGCTCCGGCGTGGGAAGGGCCGCTGCGTCGTTCCACCCTGGCGTGCCCGTGGCGGAAACCCAGATCCATCCGGCGCCCCCCGCGGCGGGGGGCGCTTTCACTACGGGCAGTTGCCTGATCACCTCGTCGGCCGGGAGGGCCTGCGCGGGCGGGTAGACGCGCACCGCGAGCCGGTACGCCCCGGGGACCGCCGAGATCGCCATCTGGCCGAAAAAGGAGTTCCTGCTCACGGCGTTCGATATCCTCTCGACCTTGACAAGGGCAAGCAATATCAGCGCCGCGCAGGCGAAGAGGAACGCCTTCGCGCCCCCCAGGACGGCTCCCCCGGTCTTCTCGAGGGCGGCGATGCCGGGAAGCCGCGCGAGATGGCGCAGCGTCTGGTTGAGCATGTAGAAGAAGACGAGGACCGCGAGGAAGATGGCGGCGAAGCCGCAGGCGATCGCGACGTTCCGGTCCCCGGGGAGATGCGGGGCGAAACGGTCCGCGGCGGCCTCGTAGAACTTGAAGGAGAGGGCGAGCGCGCAGACTATGCCGAGGAACCTCAAGAGCTCCCCCGAGAGCCCCCTGCGGTGCCCGAGAATGACCCCGCGGATGACCAGGAGAATCACCAGCAGATCGATCGCGTGAAAGCGCATGTACACCACGCCCGATGGCGGAAAATAATCAAAGGAATAATATAACACAACCCTGCCGGAATGTCAAACATGGAAGCGGCAATATGTAATCTTGGCGCCCGGCGGATCGCGTCCCTGAGATCGCCAGCGGGCGCGCAAATCCCGGCATGGCGGCGGATCCGTCGCCGCAGGGCGCCCCCGCGCACGCATGGCGCGCGAAACGCCGCGTCCGTCGTCGAATAAGTGCCGGGCATTCTCAAACGCGGCGCGGCGCATTCGGTCACGTCTTCCATTGCGTCCGCAGCAGGATAGCCTGGGCGAGGATGGCGGCCCCCGCGGCCGCGGCTGTTTCCGCGCGCAGAACGGGCCCCGAAAGGCGGCACGGCCGGGCGCCCGCCGCGAGGAGGAAGTCCAGTTCCCCCGGGGCGAAGTCGCCTTCCGGCCCCACGATGAGAAGGGGGCTGGCGGGCGGGCGCGCCAGGAGGCCCCAGAGCGGGGCGCTCCCCTCGCGAAGACTCGCGACAAAGACCGCATCGTGCCGGGCGAAGAGGGCCGCGACGGCGGGGGTGCCGTCGAGGGCGGCTACGGACGGTATGAACTCGTGCCCGCACTGGCGGCACGCCTCAAGGGCGATCCTGCGCCACCTCTCCTCCTTCGCTCGAGCGCCGCCGGCCCGCGGCACGCTCCGCTCCGCCGCGAATCCGGCTATCGCCGAGGCCCCGAGCTCCGTGCACGCCCGGACGGCGAGGTCCATCGCCGGCGGTTTCAAGACGGCCAAGGCGAGCGAAAAGACGCGCGGGGGGCGCGGGCAAAACCGCTCCTCGATAACCGAGAGCGCGCCCGACCGGCCCGCGAGGGAGCGGATCTCGGCGCGCGCCGTCCACCCCGCCCCGTCGAAGACCGCCACCTCCCCCCCCGCGCGCATGCGCAGCACATGGCGGAGATAGTGCGCCTCCGCGGGGGGGATCGCCAGTTCCCTCCCGCGGCGCGCGCCGGGGGGGATGAATATCCGCCTCGCGTGCATGGCCGCCTCGACGTGGTGAAACAAGCGCCGTTCCGGGCGGGCCCCGCCGCCCCTGAGCCGTCGTTTAAATCGGCGCCCTGCTCACGATCCCGTGAAGAACTTCTTCGCGCGATCGAGGAACGAGCTGCTGATCGGATGGATGCGCTCGCCGCCGAGCTCGGCGAACCTCGCGAGGAGCTTCTTCTGCTCCTCCGTCAGGTCGACTGGCGTCTCGAGCGCCACCCGCACATACTGGTCGCCGCGCCCGCTGCCGTTGACGTCCGGCATCCCCCTCCCGCGGAGGCGGAACGTCCGGCCGGTCTGCGTCCCGGCCGGGATGGTGATCTGGACCGTGCCGCCCAGTGTGGGGACGTCGACCGTGCCGCCGAGCGCCGCCGTCACGAAGCCGAGGGGAACCTCGCAGAGGATGTCGTCGCCGCGGCGCTGGAAGATCTCGTGCTCCTTCACGTGGATGACGATGTACAGGTCGCCCGGGCGCGCCCCGTGCGCTCCCGCCTCCCCCTCCCCCTGGATCTTCAGGCGCGAGCCGGTCTCGATCCCCGGCGGCACCTTCACCGACATCTTCTTCCGGCGCCGCACCCGCCCCTCTCCCCGGCACCTGGGGCACGGCTCTTTCGCCGTCGTTCCAGCCCCGCCGCATTCCGGGCAGCCTCGCCGCCGGATCTGCCAACCGAAAAAGCCCTGGATCCGCTCCTCCACGACGCCGTGACCGCCGCAGGCGCCGCACCTGCTCCTCGCGGTCCCGGGCCTCGCGCCGCTTCCGCGGCAGTCGGCGCAGAAGTCAAGGCGGGGGAAGGCGAACTCCCGCGTGCAGCCGGCGGCCGCCTCCTCGAGCGTTATTTCGAGGTCGTACCGGAGGTCTTCCCCCCGTTCGGATCCGCGGCGGTGCCCGCTGAAGCCGAAGAAGTCGTCGAATATGCTCCCGCCGCCTCCGAAGGCGCCCATGAAGGTGCGGAGGGCCTCCTCGAGGTCGATCCCCCCGAAGCCGGCGAATCCCCCCGGCCCGCCGCGGAGGCCGGCATGCCCGAATCGGTCGTACCGGGCGCGCTTCTCCGGGTCGCTCAGCGCCTCGTAGGCGGCGGAGACCTCCTTGAACTGCTCCTCGGCGGCCTTGTCCCCCGGATTCTTATCCGGGTGGTACTTGACGGCGAGCTTACGGTACGCCTTCTTGATCTCCTCGGGCGAGGCGTTCTTTCCCACGCCGAGGATTTCATAATAATCGCGCTTGGACATGTTTCTCCGGGGGAATGGGTGCTGGCGCGCGGTCTCAGGCCGGCGTCATGGGGCGGGCGCTTCCCCGGCCGCGCTGCCGGCGGGCGGCGCCCCGGCGACTTCCTTCTTCGGCGCCGCCGCGACGGTCACGACAGACGGCCGGAGGAGTCGTCCGTTGAGCGTGTAACCCCTGAGCTGCTCGGCGACGACCGTCCCCTCCGGCTGGGTGTCGGTTTCTACTTGCGCGACCGCCTCGTGAAACTCGGGGTCGAACTTATGCCCGACCGCCTCTACCGCCTTGAGGCCGAACTTGGCGAGGACGCCGATGAGTTGCTTGCGGATAAGCGAAACGCCGTCCGAGAGCCCCTTCGCGTCGGGGGAGGCGCCTGCGAAGGCGAGCGCGCGATCGAAGTTGTCGATGACGACGATCAGCTCCCCCATGAGCTCCTCCTGCCCGTACTTGAGCAGGTCGTCGCGCTCCCGCTCCGCACGCTTTTTGTAGTTCTCCAGGTCCGCTGCGGCCCGGAGAAAGCGGTCGTAGTATTCGTCCGCCTTCGCGGCCCTTTCCCTCAGCGTCGCGGTCTCGGCGCCGGCGGCGCGAGCCGGCGCCCCGGCCCCGTGGGCCATCGCCTTGGCCTTTTCCATGGCGATGTCGAGGTGCGATCTCACGTGCCCCTTCTCGTGCCTCGCCGCGCCCCCGGGATCGTGTCCCCCGGCGGGCCTGCGGTGCGGCCCTTGCTCCTTATCATGGTTCCTGGTCATGCGGCGTGATCCTCGCGGGGATTGCTGCGCGTGACGGCGCGGCCTTTCGCTGGACGAAGGGCCGCCTTTCACCGCCCATCAGTATACGGACGCGCGCCGCTACTGTCAATGCCGGGGGGGGGCAGGGCGCGAGCGTGCCGCGGGGGTCCGCATCAGCGGCCCCGGTAGATGCGATGCTGGACCTGCTTCCCCATGGCGCACATCACGTCGTAAGGAATCGTGCCGGTCAGGTCGGCGACCTCGTTGACCGTGATCTCGTTCCCCCCCTGCCGCCCGATGACCACGACCTCGTCCCCCACCTGCGCGCCCGGGATATGCCCCACGTCGACCATCGTCTGGTCCATGGTGATGTTCCCCACGACCGGGGCGCGTTGGCCGCGGACAAGGACCTCCCCCCGGTTGGAGAGGAGCCGGCAGTAGCCGTCGCCGTAACCGATGGGGATGGTGGCCACGCGCGTGTCGCGGTACGTGATGTAGCTGCGGCAGTACGAGATGGACCTGCCGGGCGGGACGCGCTTGAGGAAACAGATCTCCGTCTTGAGCGTCAGGGCGGCGCGGAGCGGTATGCTCTTGATCACCTCGCGCGACGGATAGACGCCGTAGAGCATGACGCCGATCCGCGCGAGATTGAAATACGAGGAGGGGAGGCCGAGAAACGCCCCGCTGTTGGCGATATGCGTCAGCGGGAAACGGATACGGGCCCGCGCGCACGCGGCGATCAGGCGCCTGAACCTGTCCAATTGGAGCTTCGTGAAGGAGAGGTCGCGGTCGGCTGAGCAGGCAAAATGGGAAGAGAGCCCTTCGACCCTCACCCCGGGCGTCCGCCGGGCACGCCGGATGAAATCGAACGCACCCTCGTGCCATATCCCTATCCGCCCCATGCCGGTGTCGACGACGACGTGGACGTCCACGGTCCGCCTGGCCTTCGCCGCGGCGCGGGCGAGCGCCTCGAGCATCTCCGCGGAACAGACGACCGGGGTGACCCGATGCCGCACGATCGCCCCGGCATGGCCGGCCATCCCGGCGCTTAGGATGAGGATCCGCGCCCCGGGGTGCGACCGGCGCAGCTTCATCGCCTCGTAGATGTTCGAGACCCCCAGCCAGCTCGCCCCGGCCTGAAGAGCGGCGCGGGATATCTGGGCCATGCCGTGCCCGTACGCGTCGGCCTTGACGACGGCGAGGAGGCCTACGCCGCGCCCGAGCCGTTCGCGGATCTTGGCGATATTTTCACGCACCGCCGCGAGATCTATCTCGGCCCAGGTCTTGTAAAGCTTTTCCATCTCAATCGCCCCCCGCTTCCGGGAAGGCGATTATAGCGCACTGCCGGGCATGGAGGAAGGTCAAAGCGCTGGCGCCCCCCCGGCCGACCGCCCGCACGGCGGCCCTCGCGGGGGGATCTTTCCGCCCGATCCTGCGGGACGGGGAAGCCGGGATCATTTTCAGAAAATACCGGAAATATGCCTACCCAAGGCCGCGTTGCATCGTGTATTATTATGTATACGTGAGTTTCCGTTTTGTTCGGAAAGGGCTTCGCATGCTGGCTGCGGGCAAGCTCGAAAATCCACTTCTCCGCACGGCGCTCATCCTGGTCGCCGCGCTCGCCTTCTCCCCCATCCCATCCGCGCAGGGACAGCCCACGGAGACGCCCGTACCGACGGTGACGGCGACGCCGTGGCCGACGGAGACGCCTGATCTCGGGGTCGGCTCGATCGACGTCTACACCACGCCGGTGCCCGGGGCGTCGATCTCGCTGGATTACGCGGACACGGGCCAGACGACCAACTCGACGCTGGAGCAGGTGCAGGCCGGGACGCACCAGCTCTCCGTGTCGCTGGGCGGGTACCCGGTGCAGGCGCCGCAGAGCGTGCTGGTGACGGGGAGCGCCTCGACGGAGGCCGTGTTCCTCCTGACGGGGGAGACGGGGACGATCGAGGTGAAGGCGGCGCCCGAGGCGAGCGCGGCGATATACCTGGACTACGCGGACACGGGCCTCCTGACGGACGACATTGTTACGGACGTCGGGGTGGGGACGCACTACGTGACGGTGCGGAAGGGCGGGACGATCCCGCCGGGGGTGATCGAGGCGCTGGTGACCGCGGGCGCCACGACGACCGTGGAGTTCGAGCTCTGGAGCGCTACCGACGCCTGTCCGATCACCGTGCAGTCCGTGCCGGCGGGGGCGGATATCTATCTGGACTATCTCCCCACGGGCCTCCTGACGGACGACACGGTGGCGGACGTGGGATACGGGACGCACGAGGTGACCGTGCGGCTGGCGGGGTATCTCAGCCCGCCGCCCCGGACGGTGGAGTTGTCGGCCGGGACGTGCGCGACGACGATCGGGTTCACCCTGGTGGCGGCAACGCCGACGGATACGCCCACCGAGACCCCGACCCCGACAGTGACCGAGACGCCGGGAGGGCCGACAAGAACCCCCACCCCCACCCCGACGCCGACTGAGACGCCCACCGATACCCCGACGCCGACGGCGACCGAGACGCCCACGGAGACGCCCGTACCGACGGTGACGGCGACGCCGTGGCCGACGGAGACGCCTGATCTCGGGGTCGGCTCGATCGACGTCTACACCACGCCGGTGCCCGGGGCGTCGATCTCGCTGGATTAC
>CALLYX010000038.1 GCA_937858775.1 uncultured bacterium
TCCTGGGACGTGGGGGCGGAGAGGTATATGGAGATCTATAGACGTTGTATACAACACCCTCCCATGCAATACGATATATAATTGAACGTCCCGCGTGATTTGCGGGACGTCCAAGGGCGTAACAGATAACGACCCGGCAAGATGCATACAACGTCTGCAAATATTCTCGCCGAGCGCATCATCGAACGGGCGGGGCGGAGGGGGCTGTCGGTCGATATCGGGCGGCTCCGGTACGCCTCCGAGTCGCTCCTTGCGCCCATCCCGCCCGCGGCGCGGGAGTCGGTCCTCTGCGTGGGAGTGGGGCACGGGCACGACGTGCTCCTCGACCTGCTGGAGGGGCGTCTCGGCCGCGTGACGGGGGTGGACCCGTTCAACGAGGCGGACGGGAACGGCGACGCGGAGTACCGCGAGCTCGTGAACCTCGTGGGAGCGCTCGGTCTCGCCGGCCGGTTCGAGGTGCGGCGGGAGGCGATAGCGGATTTTCTCGCCCGCGACGCCCGGCGGTGGGGGCTCGTCCTCATGAGCGATGTGCTGCACCATATCTTCGTGACGAGGAGCCGCCTCGCTGCCTCCGGCGAGTACCCGAAGTCGGTCGAGCTCTTCCGCGCGCTGCGCGCGCACACCTCCCCCGGGGGGATGCTCGCGGTCTCCGACGTGCGACGCTCGGGCCTGCGGCCCTTCCTGCATCGCCACGGATTGATCGGCGGAGACGTCGAGTACGCCACGAAACAGAAACCTGGCGAGTGGGTGCGCGCCGCGGAGGAGGCGGGGTGGCGCATGGTTCGTCTGGACCGGTATATCCCGTGGGCGCTGCGAAACGCCGCGCGGATCGCCTCGTGGGCGGCGGGAGCGGCGTGCGACAGGTACCGGCTGTATTTCGCGGCCGGCCCATGAGCGCCCGGGTTCTGTCGGGGAGGGTGCGCGCCGCCGGGAGGATGGCGGAGGGATGCGGGGCCGCGTTGACAGGAGAGGGGCTCTGGGGTAGTGTACTGTCGGCCGGGAAGCCGGAACCTATGGCATCGAAAGCGAAGAAGAAGGTGCTCGTCGTCTTCGGGACGAGGCCCGAGGCGATCAAGCTCGCCCCGGTCATACGGGAGCTGAAACGCTCCCGCCGCCTCTCCTGCCTCGTCTGCTCGACGGGGCAGCACGGGGCGATGGCGGAGCAGGTCCGCGGCTTCTTCGGGTTCCGGGTGGATTTCGACCTGGGGGTGATGCGCCCCCGGCAGGATCTCGAGTATCTCACCGCGGCGGTGACGCGCTCGGCCGCCGCCCTCCTGGAC
>CALLYX010000039.1 GCA_937858775.1 uncultured bacterium
GGATCATGCTGGGCGCGTTCATCCCCCCGCCCCTCCACGCGGACCGGGACGAGTACAGGGAGGCCATCCTCGACTTCGACAGGGCGGCCGGCAAGCGGCACACGCACGTCATGTACTACGCGGAGTTCAACTACGACATCGACGCGTACCCGGATCTCATCGGCCAGATCAGGGCCGCGGGGAAGACGCCGATCATCTGCTGGCAGTCCGGCAGGGAAGGCGCGCCCGACCCGGCGTTCTCGAACTCGAGCTTCATCCGCGGCGACCACGACTCGTCGATCCGGAAGATGGCGCGGAAGTGCAAGGCGTTCGGCGACACGATCTACATGCGCTGGGCGCACGAGATGAATATCCCGAGCTCCCCGGCATGGCCGGGGCACGATTTCAACCGCCGGGCCCCGGGCGAGTTCATCGCCATGTGGCGCCGCGTCCACCAAATCTTCACGGACGAGGGTGCGGACAACGTCAAGTGGATCTGGTCGATCAACTACCTGAGTTCGCCGGAGCCGTTCTCGAGCTACAACGCCCTCTACCCGGGCGACGACGTGGTGGACATGATCGGGGTGAGCGGCTTGAACTACGGCGACCACCCGACCGCCGGGCCCGGCTTCTCCGTCACCGCGCAATGGCTCTACGTCCCCGTCATGCGCGACATGATGGCCGGGACCTACGCGGCCCCCGCCGCGCACGGATCGCTGGTGCGCGGCCTCGCCCGGTTGGGCCGCGGGAAGCCGCTCGGGAGTTTCAGCATCGGGGCCGTTGGCCTCCCCTCCGAGACGACCGTCCCCGGCAGCACGACATCGACGATCCCCAAGGCGGAATGGATCCGGCATGGATACGACGCCCTGGCGCACATGGAGGAGTTCCGCACGCTGCGCCTCGTCCTCTGGTATAACGGCGTCGCCGCCAGCGGGGGGGTGCAATCCGATTTCCGGGTCCTGGCGAACAGGAACAAACCGGGCGATTCGGAATACGGCGTCCCCTCGACGATCACGCAGGCGTACCGCGACGCCGTCCGGGATCCGCGCTACGTCACGGAGGAGCTCGACCTCTCCCTGATCGCGCCCGACGGCTTCTACAGCGCCGAGTCGTCGCTCCCCCCCGCGGAGTACCCGCAGCATGAACTCCTCCTCAACGTGCGCCCCGGCGGAGTGATCCGGCAGGGCGAAACGCTGTCGGCCGCCTTCTTCCTCCACCCGGCCGAGGAACCGATGACCGGGCGGAGATGGGTCGACGCCTACGTGGTCGCGCAGATCCCCGGCGGCGGCTGGTACGCCTACGCCCCGCCCCGGGCGTGGGCGCCGTTCGGCCTTGGCAGGGGCGCCCCCCCGCCGCCGGCGGCGGTGTACGGGCTCGATGTGCACCGCGAAATCCAGGGGATGGCGTTTACGATGGAAATGGAACGGGATCTTCCGACCGGGGAGTACGCCGTATACTCCATCCTGGCGCCGCGCGGGTCGGACCCGAGGAGGGGCGGGCCGGACCTGCGCGTCGCGAAGTTCACGCTGGGGGAGGCGCCGTGAGAAAGCGGCGGGGGGCGGCGGCCGCCATCGCCGCCGCGTGCGCCATCGCGGGCCTCTCCTGCGTGGAGGTGACCACCGCCCGCAGGACGGAGACGCCGGCCGGCGCGCAGGACGGCGGGCGGGTCGTGGAGCGGAGCGCGGGGGTGCGGGTCTTCGCGTGGAACCCGCTCGGCGGCGCATGGAAGGCGGTCTCCCGCCCGTTCAAGGCCGCCGCCCGCGGGGCGAAGAAACTCTTCTGACGCGCCCCGCCGCGCCCCCCGCCCGGTTCATCCCCCTTCCCCCGCCTGCGCGCACTTTCCGCTGTGCGTTTCCGCGCCGCTCGGCTATACTACGGACGGGGCGGACGCCGCACCGCATGGAGGGCGCGCCGGCGCGTGAAAAAATCCAGGATCACCGTGCTCTACGACCGGGCCGCGGACCAGTCGGACGAGAAGGAGTACCAGGTCGCCCTCTCCGGCCAGGGCACGGACGCGCACCACCATCTCGTGGAGTATCTCGCCAAGCTCGGCTACGAGATGAGGCTCTACGGCGTCTACGACGACGTGAAGGGCCTTATCGCCGAGCTCGAGACGCATCCGCAGGATATCGTCTTCAACCTCTGCGAGTCGTTCCGCAGGGATTCCGCGATGGAGTTCTGCGTCCCCGCACTCCTCGACATGCTGAGGGTGAAGTACACCGGGTCGGGGCCGGACGCCCTGATGATCGCGCAGGACAAGGGCCTGACAAAGAAGATCCTCGCCTTCCACGGCCTCTGGTCGGCGGACTTCGCCGTCTATCCGCGCGGCCAGTTCGACATCCGGCCGTCCAAATTGCGCTTCCCCCTGATCGTGAAGCCGCTCACCGAGGACGCCTCGATCGGCATCGCGGAAAGCTCCGTGGTGAAGAACGACGAGGCCCTCGCGAACCGGATAGCCTACGTGCACGAGAAGATCGGCTGCGGGGCGCTGGTCGAGGAGTATATAGAGGGGCGGGAGCTCTTCGTGGGGGTGATCGGGAACGAGAAGCCGACCGTCCTGCCGCCGGTGGAGCTCGACTTCAGCAAATCCACCAACGACAAGCTCAGGGTGTACTCGTTCAAGGCCAAGTTCGACTCCAAGTACCGCGACAAGTGGGGGATCCAGACGGTTTTTTCGAAGGACCTTAAAAAGGAGACGCTCGCCGCCATCGAGGCGATCGCCGTCACCGCCTTCCAGGCGCTCGGGCTGAGGGATTACGGGCGGCTGGACCTGATGCTCGCGCCGGACGGCGCGCTGTACGTGCTCGAGGTGAACCCGAACCCCGACATCGCCGAGAACGAGGACCTCCCCAACGCCGCCGAACAGATCGGCCTCACCTACACCGACTTCGCCGAGAAGATCATGCGGCTCGCCCTCGACCGGTACAGGAAGGAGTAGGGCGCGCGATATCCGCCCCCCCGAGCTATCTCCCCGCGTCCTGAAGCCGGATCGCCTTCCGCAACTCCGACTCCGCCTCCATCGAGCGGTTGAGCCCCCCTTGGCGGGAGAGGGCGTCGGCCAGCAGGGCGTGCGCCTCGGGGTCGTCCGGCATGAGGCGGACCGCCACGCGTGCCTCGGCCTCCGCGGCGCCGTACTCCGAGGCCTGGAAGAGGAGTTTTCCCAGCAGGAGCCGCGACGGCCCGTGGCCGGCGTGCTCCGCGGCAAGGGCGCGGAGAATTCCCATCGCCCGGCCGGCCTTCCCTTCGAGGGCGAGGCATTTTGCCAGGCGGTAACGGGCCTCGAAATGCCCGGGGCGCATGGCGATCGCGCGCCGCAGCGCGGTTTCCGCCGCCTGGAAGGAACCGCTCGCGGTCTTGATCGCGCCCGATTCGAGAAGCGCCTCGAAGAAGGAGGGCTGGGCGCCGACGGCCCGGTCGAACGCCTTCTCGGCCAGCGTATTGCGGCCGAGCGAAAGCCAGGCCATTCCCTCCCGGTAGGGGGGCAAGGAGAAGGAGGGATCGAGGTTCGACGCCTCGTTGAAGAGGCGCAGGGCGTCGTACGGCTTTCCGCGCCGCGCCGCGGCGGATCCGAGCAGGAAGCGAAGATCCGCCGAGGCCGGGTATTCGCGCGCGGCGCCGAGGAGGGCGAGCTCGGCGCCGTCTGCGTCGCCGGCGCGGAGGAGCCCGAGCCCGCGCGAAAACGACGGGAGGAGGCCGTGGGGGATCGCCGGGGCGGGGACCCGCGCCCCCCGGGGGGCGATCCTGGCGGCGGCCCACGTGGCGAGGGCGGGAAGGCAAGCGTCCCCCGAGATCTCCGCGCTGAACGCCTCCGGTCGGCCGCCTCCGGAATCGAGCAGGTAGAAGACGACCGTGGAGGCGCCCCCGGCGCGGGGGGGGCGGGGGCGTGTGCGCGGCGGCGGGCGGGGTGGACAGTGGGGGCGGCCTAAAGGCTTGCCCGTCCGGCGCGGCGCGCCGCACCGGGAAGACGTTAGGCCGCAGCCTTGGTCAACGCTGCCTTCTCGGATGCAAACGCCCAGTCCAGCCA
>CALLYX010000040.1 GCA_937858775.1 uncultured bacterium
CACCTGCGCCGTGCCGTTCCCCAACGGCTGGCGCCCGCTGCTCGATGAGTGAGGCGCGCGGCGCGGAGCATCCCCGCCCCGGCGCCTGCGTGCCTTCGATGCCATCCCCCGACGGCCCGGCCGCGCCGGTTTCGGCCGCGGAATCGGGTATCCGGCCGCGGCCGATCCGGGCTTTGACGAAAAACACCCTCTTCCCGGCGCCCCATGGCGACAGGATGTTCGCTGAGGGGCCTCCATTTGCGCCTTCGAAAGGGCCCCCCGGATGGGACGACGCCCCTCGATTCGTCCTCTCCGCCCGATCCACTCCCCACCGCGCCCGGTATCTCGTCTTTCGATCCGGTGCACCCTTCGCGATGTAATAACAACATAAGTATTGCAATTTGTACGATTGTCATGTATATTAAGCAGTGAAGGGGGCTACGGGATATGGAACTGGAATTGGAGTTTACACCCGAGCTCGAGCAAGAGATCAGGAACGAGCTTCGCAGGGGGATGTTCCAGACGGCGATCTTCCTCACGATCCGCCAGATGAGGGACACGTACAACTTGAGTCTGCGCAACCACCACAGGAGCTACGCCGTCGCCCGGGCGATCCTCCAGAAGAGGTTCCCGGAGTTCTACCCCCAGATGCGGCTCTTCATCTGAGACCGGCCCGCAGTCGCATCCGACGCCCATGCGGCGTGTTGCGGTCATCACGACGCGTGGCGCGGGCGCCGGCCGGCGCGTCCCGTGCCAGGCCCCCCCCGACCTGCTATACTATCGCCCCATGGACCAACCGATTGAGATAGCCGAGTACATCCACCCGCAGGCGATCGAGGCGATGAGGAAGGCGATCGCCGAAGCGGGGGGGAACGAGGTCTTTTTCATGGGCGCCGCCGACCCGGGGCCCCTCGTCGGGAAGGTCTCCGTTCTGGCCCGGGGGGACGACGAGAGCGTCCCCGCCATCATATGGAAGGCCGCCGCCGGGGGAGTCGTCATCCACAACCACCCGGACGGGCGCCTCCTTCCATCCAAGGCCGACATCTCCGTGGCTTCCGAACTGGGGAACCGCGGGGTCGGCTTCTATATCGTGGACAACGCCGTGGAACGGATCTACCCGGTAGTGGAGCCGTCCCCGAAAGAGGAGCGTGTCCCGCTCGAGAAGGAGCGCCTTCGCGCCTACGTCGTCCCAGGCGGCGCCGTGTCGAAGGCGTTGAAGGATTACGAGTACCGCGAGGAACAGGCGGCGATGATGGACCTCGTGGCGGAGGCGTTCAACGGGGACCGGATCGCGCTCATCGAGGCCGGTACGGGGACCGGGAAGTCGCTCGCCTACCTGATCCCCGCGATCGCCTGGAGCCTCCTCAACAAGGAGCGGGTCGTCGTCTCCACGAACACCATCAACCTCCAGGAACAGCTCCTCGGTAAGGACCTGCCCCTCCTCGAGCGGATTGAGGGGCTCGGCTGCAAGGCCGTGCTCGTGAAGGGGAGGGGCAACTATCTCTGCCTGCGGAAGCTCGCCGCCGCCCGGGAGGAGGGACAGCTCCTGCCCGGGCTGGAGGAGGCCGGGGAGGTCGAGGAACTGTTGCGGTGGGCGGGAAAGACCCCCGAGGGAAGCCTGGCGGATCTGAGCTTCATACCCCGCCAGGAGACATGGGAGAAGGTCTGCGCGGAGGCGGACCAGTGCACCCGCGTCCACTGCCCCTTCTACGGCGACTGTTATTTCTACAAGGCGCGCCGCCGGGCCTCATCGGCGGACCTCCTGGTTGTGAACCACCACCTCCTGATGGCTGATCTCGCGGTGCGGAGCCGCACGGAGGGGTACGACGGCCCCGCCGTCCTCCCGCGTTTCCAGAGGATCATAGAGGACGAGGCGCAGCATATCGAGGAGGTCGCCACCGAGTACCTCGGCTTCAAGG
>CALLYX010000041.1 GCA_937858775.1 uncultured bacterium
GTCCCGAAGGCCCGCCGGCGAGGCGGACCCGAAGCGGGGAAAGAGATGAGCGGGCGCGCCGGGGCAGGGAAGAAAACGGCGGTCTTGGCGGGCGCGGTGCTGCTCTGCGCGCTCGCGGGCGAGATAGGCATCCGCCTCTTCGCCCCGTTCCCCGACTACACCGCAGGGAGCATCCGCTCCTTCCCCGACCGCTACCATCCGCTCTACGGCTACAAGGGGATCCCGAACCTCGACAAGACGTTTACTCTTCCGGATTTTTCCCACCGCATCCTGAACAACCGGCGGGGCTTCAGGGACAGGGATCGGCCGTACGAGAGGGGCGCGAAGCGCCGGATCGCCGTGGTCGGCGACTCCACGGCGTGGGGATGGGGGGTGGAGGCGGGGGAACGTTTCTCCGACATCATGGAGCGCCGCCTCGAGGGGTGGGAGGTCGTCAACCTCGCGCAGGCCGGATACTCGACCGACCAGGAGCTCCTCCTGCTCGAGGGCGAGGGGCTCGCCTATCACCCGGAGATAGTGCTGCTCCTCTTCGACCGGAACGACGTCGCCGAGGGAAACAACGCCAGGGCCATAGACGGGATGCAGCCCAAGCCGTGGTACGAGGAGCGGGACGGGGCCCTCGAAGTGCGTGGGGTCCCTGTTCCGTTCGATCCGGCGTACTGGGATCTGAAGGCGTCGCTCGCCGAGACCTACGGCGGGCCCGCCCCCCGCGGGGGCTGGCGGCGGTTCTGGCGCGCGGCGCTCGCCCATTCGCACCTCTTCAACTGGATCTCGTTCCGCGTCGAACACCCTTTATGGGGCCGGGCACGGGAGGGGGATGGGCATGCCGGGGAGGCCCTCCTCGAGAAACGGTTCCTCCTGACGGGGAAGCTCCTGGCGCGGATGAATCGCCTCTGTTCCAAGCGCGGGGCGCGCCTCGTGATCGCGGACGTCCCCTCCGAGTACAGCCCCGTTCTCGAGCGCTTCTGCCATGGGAATAAGATACCGTACCTCGACCTCCGCCCCGTCCTCGCGGGGAGGCTGAGGCCGGTAGAGCATAGGCGGGTGGGGCATTGGAACCGCTACGGTCATCGCCTTGTCGCGGCAGCGGCGGTCGATTTCCTGAAGAAGAACGGATTGTTGGAGGCGGGATAACCAAACGGGCCTCAAGCCGCCCGGGCGGCTCAATGGACGGGCCGGGGGGGATGATGTTGAATCGGCGGGCACGGATCAAGCGCTCCGGGCGGAACGCGTCCTCGCCGGCGATCCCCGCGGCGCCCCATGGTCCGCGCGGCGGCTGTCTGGAGTTGATATGAACGCACCAGGGACCCCGAAACCCGCGGACTACTCGGCCTGCATCGTGCGCGCCGTCGCCGCCGCGGCGCTGGCGCTCGTCTTCGTACCGTATATATGGGGGCATTTCCACGAGCCGCCCGGGATGGTCTTCATGGGCTTCGCCGACCACCCGTACGACCAGAACGTCTACCTCTCCTACATCCAACAGGCGGCCGAGGGGAAGCATTTCACCCGCCGCGACCATACCCTCGAGCAGCAGGGCCGGTTCTGGTTCAACCCGTTCACCTGGGTCATGGGACAGGCGGTGCGCGCCACCGGGGCCGCGCCCCTCCATGTCTATTACGCCGCCATCGCCGTCTACGCCCTCCTCCTCTTCTGGGCGATCGGACGTTTCATATCCCTCTTCATCGAGGACGGGCGGGCGCGCGTCTTCGCCTTCGCCCTCTGCGTCTTTTCCTCGGGGCTCTGCTGGCTGGTACCGTACCGGGCGTGGCTCGCCCTCGCCTCCCGCTCGCCCGCCGAGGGCTCCAACATCATCCCGATAGATTACTGGATCGGCGAGACCATCACCTTCGAGACGGTGCTCTCGGTCCCCCAGAAGGCCGCCACCGCGCTGCTGATGCTGCTGGCATTCGGCTGCTTCCTCAGGGCCTCGGAGGGGAGGACGCTTGCCCGCGGCGCATGCGGGGGCCTCGCCCTCTTCGCCCTCTCCCTGGTGCACCCGGTGGAGGTGGTCGTCGTCGCGGCGGTGATCGCCGCCTGCACGGCGGCGGCGTTCGCGCGCTTCCGGTTCGCCGCCCCAAGGGCCGCGGCCGCGGCGGCCGTTGTGGCCGCAACGGCCCTCCCGGCGTTCGCCTACATGGCCTGGCTCTTCAGGACGGAGCCGGTCATGGTCGAGTGGTCGAGGGAAAGATTCATCTCCCCCCACCCCTTGAGCTACGTGATAGGGTACGGCCTGCCGCTCTTTCTCGCCGTACCGGAGATCGTCTGGATCGCGCGGAGGGGGCCGTTTCGGGATTGGCTCCCGGCCATTTGGACGCTGGCCGTGGCCGTCCTCCTCTACGCCCCCCTCTCGTTCCAGCGGCGCCTCTCCACCGGCGTGCACGTCGCCGTCTGCGTTCTCGCCGCGCGTTTCGTCTTCCGCGCCATCCTGCCGGCGCTGCGGCGCGCCTTTCCAGCGCTGCGGGGCAGGGGGGCGGAGGCGGCGGTCCTCGTCGCCCTGGTCGCCGCCACGGCGCCGTCGAACGTAGTGAAGATCGCCCTCTGCATGCGCGAGATGCGGGAC
>CALLYX010000042.1 GCA_937858775.1 uncultured bacterium
CGCCTCGCCCTTCTCCGTCTTCTTTGTATCCTCGGTCATCATTTCCTCCTCCTTCACGAGGGGGCCGTCGCCCGCCGTGAGCTATGTAGTGTTGTTATTTGGAGGCCCGCGAGCGGGCGACCTGGTCCAGCACGGACACGAACTGCCTGGCTATCTCCGAGAGCCCGCGCACAAAACCGCTTATCGGCGCCTTCACGCCGCCCAGGAAGATCGCGACGAGCGCAGGCCTGGGGGGCAGGGCGGCCAGCGCCCCGACCTGGCGATCCGTGATGAAGGCCCCGTCGAGGAGGCCGGCCTTCACGCGCGGGGCGTTGTGCTTCTTGGCGAACTCCACGACGATCCTGGAGAAGGCGGCGGAGTCCCCGGACGTGACGGCGATCGCCGTCGGGCCATGCAGCAGCGCCGCCAGGCCCTCCGCCGCCGCCGGGTCCAGGGCGCGCCTGAGCAGCCGGTTCTTGACGACCATGAGGCGCGAGCCGTTCTTCCGGAGCAGGGCGCGCAGCTCGGTCATCGCGTTCGACGAGAGGCCGGCGTGGTCGGCGAGGATGAGCATGGAGCCCCCCTCGATGAGCGCGGAGACCGCGCTTACGATGCTTTTCTTTTCGGTGCGCATTGTGACAACCGTTTCCCGTTTTGCGCGGCCGCCCGCGCAGCGCCGCACGCCGGCGCGTCTAGACGGCCATGAACTCCTTCATCTCCACCGGCACGCCTGGGCTCATCGTGGAGGAGATGACGCACTTCCTGAAATAGGCCCCCTTTACCGAGGGGGGCCTGGCCTTGAGAAGGCCGTCGATGACCGCCCGCGCGTTCTCCTCCAGGGCGCCCGGGGCGAAGGAGCGCCTGCCGATCGCGACATGGATGTTCGCCCCCTTGTCGGTCCGGAACTCTATCCGCCCCGCCTTGAGCTCCTTGATCGTCTTGCCCACGTCGCGGGTAACGGTCCCGGTCTTCGGGCTCGGCATCAGCCCGCGCGGCCCCAGGATCTTGCCGAGGCGCCCGACCTCCTTCATCAGGTCGGGGGTGGTGACGGCCATGTCGAACTCGGCCCATCCCTCGCTCACCTTCTTGATCAGGTCCTCGTGCCCTACGATGTCGGCCCCGGCCGCCTTCGCCTCGTCCGCCTGGCCCCCCTTCGCGAAGACGGCGATGCGCAGCTTCTTCCCGGTCCCGTGCGGGAGCGCGACCGTCCCGCGGACAAGCTGGTCCGTCTGTTTCGGGTCCACCCCCATGGAGAAGGAGAGCTCGACCGCCTCGTCGAACTTGGCCGGGGGAAGCCCCTTGAGGAGCTTCACGGCCTCGGCGAGCGGATACGCCGCGCCCGCCGCCAACATCCCCGCCCCCTTCCTGTAGCGCTTGCTCTTTTTCTTCACTGCGGCTCCTCGGGCCCGTCGGGTCAACCCTCGACGACCTCTATGCCCATGCTCCTGGCGGTCCCCTCGATTATCCTCACGGCCGCCTCCTCGCCCGCCGAGGTGAGGTCCTCGGCCTTCTGCCGCGCTATCTCCCGGAGCTGCTTTTTCGTCACGGAGCCGACCTTCTCCTTGCCCGAGGCCCCGGAGCCCACGGCGATGTTGGCGGCCTTCTTCAGCAGGACCGCCGCCGGCGGGGATTTCAGAACGAAGGAAAACGAGCGGTCCCTGTAGACGGTGATGAGCACTGGAATGATCAGCCCGCCCTTCTCCTTCGTGGCTGCGTTGAACTGCTTGCAGAACTCCATGATGTTGACGCCGTGCTGGCCCAGGGCGGGCCCGACCGGCGGCGCCGGGTTCGCCTGCCCGGCCGGTATCTGCAGCTTGATGATCGCCCCTATCTCCTTCGCCATATGATCCCCTCGCTGGCCCCGACGCTATCCCTTCTCCACCTGCCAATATTCGAGCTCGACCGGCGTCGACCTGCCGAAGATCGTCACCAGGACCTTCAGCTTCCCGCGGTCCGGGTTGACCTCGTCGATGGTGCCGTTGAAGTTGATGAACGGCCCGTCCGTCACCTTGACCGTCTCTCCTATGTCGAAGAGCGTCTTCGGCTTCACCTTCTCCCGCTTCAGTTCGATCTGCGAGAGCACGTCCTTCACCTCGTGCTCTTGGAGGGGGATCGGGGAACCGGACCCTATGAATCCGATCACGCCCGGCGTCCGGCGCACCAGATAATACGTGTCGTCCGTGCGCACCATCTCCACCAGCAGGTAGCCGGGGAAGAACTTGCGGGCGCTTATCGTCTTCTTCCCCGCCTTGACCTCGGCGACCTTCTCGGAGGGGATCAGCACCTGGAAGATGCGCTCCCCCATCTCGTGGCTCTTTATCCTCGATTCGAGCATCTCCTTGACCTTGTACTCCTGGCCCGAGAGGGTGTGCACGACGTACCATCTCCTCTCCTCGCCGGGAGCGCCGCCCCGATCAACCGCCTGTTCGTTCGCTGTCACCTGGTCCACTCCCGCATTCGCCCCCGGCGCCCGCCGGGCCTCACCCGATCATCAGCCCCATGAGGCTGGAGAGAAGCATGTCCACCAGGCCGATGTACGCGGCCAGGGCGATCGTCGAGACGATCACCATCGTCGTGGAGTCGATCAGCTCCCTGTACCGCTCCGCCGGCTTGAGGTCCTTGCCGCGCTTGATCGGCCAGGAGACCTTGCCCATCTCCGCCGCGACCTCCATGATGAACGCCTTGATCTTCTCGAACATACGTCACCAGCCGTGTATCTCCCGGAGGGATACGGACCTGAACTCCGACCGGGCGCCCGCGGAACGCTCCGCGGCGCCCCACATTGGCAGGCGGGACAGGAATCGAACCTGCAGCCGCCGGTTTTGGAGACCGGTGCTCTTCCTAGTTGAGCTACCCGCCTTCGCGATGAACCGGGCGCGCGGCCGTGGACTCGGCCGTCCGCCCGCGACAGGGGCGTTACTTCGTCTCCTTGTGCAGCGTGTGCTTCCGGTCAAACCTGCAATATTTCTTCAACTCGATGCGCTCGGGGTGCTTCTTCTTGTCCTTCGTGGAGGTGTAATTCCTCCGCTTGCACTCCTGGCACGCGAGCGTGATGAGCTCTCTCATTTTTGCACGTATCCGACAGCGCTCATGGGTTCCATAGAAAGGGGCTATGGGCGCCGGGTCACTTGACGATCTCCGCGACGCGGCCCGCCCCGACCGTTCTGCCGCCCTCGCGCACCGCGAACCGCAGGCCCTTCTCCATCGCGATCGGCGTGATCAGCTCGCACTCCACCGACACGTTGTCCCCGGGCATCACCATCTCCACGCCCTCGGGCAGCTTCACCACCCCCGTCACGTCCGTCGTCCGGAAGTAGAACTGCGGCCGGTAACCGTTGAAAAACGGCGTGTGACGACCCCCCTCCTCCTTGCTCAACACGTACACCTCGCCCTTGAAATGCGTGTGCGGCGTGATGGAACCGGGCGCCGCCAGCACCTGCCCGCGCTCGATACCGTCCTTCTCGACCCCGCGCAGCAACACCCCTATATTGTCCCCGGCCCGCCCCTCGTCCAGGAGCTTCCGGAACATCTCAACCCCCGTCGCCACCGTCTTCCGCGTCGGCTTGATCCCGACTATCTCCACCTCCTCGCCGACGCGCACCACCCCGCGCTCCACCCTGCCCGTCCCCACCGTGCCGCGCCCCGTGATCGAAAATACGTCCTCCACCGGCATCAGGAACGGAAGATCCACGTCGCGCTTCGGCGTCGGTATGTAGCTGTCCACGGCCTCCATCAACTTCACTATGCACGCCGCGTCGGCCCCGTCGGGATCCTCCGCCAACAGCGCCTTCGACGAACTCCCGCGCACGATCGGTATCTCGTCCCCGGGAAACTCGTACTTCGTCAGAAGCTCGCGCACCTCCAGCTCCACCAGGTCCAGCAACTCCGGATCGTCCACAAGATCCACCTTGTTCAAAAATACCACGATCGCGGGCACGCCAACCTGCCGCGCCAACAGTATGTGCTCGCGCGTCTGCGGCATCGGACCGTCGGCCGCCGATACCACCAGTATCGCGCCGTCCATCTGCGCCGCTCCCGTGATCATGTTCTTCACGTAATCCATGTGCCCGGGACAGTCCACGTGCGCGTAATGCCGGTTCTCCGTCGCGTACTCCACGTGCGCCGTCGCTATCGTCAATATCTTCGTCTCGTCGCGGCGCCCCTGCGACTCCGACGCCTTCGCCACCTGGTCGTACGATACGTACGAACATAACCCCTTCTTCGAAAGCACCTTCGTTATCGCGGCCGTCAGCGTCGTCTTCCCGTGGTCCACGTGCCCGATCGTTCCCACGTTCACGTGCGGCTTCGTCCTCTCGAACTTGTCCTTGCCCATCGCCTCTCCCCTTGTCCGCCGCCCGCCCTATGCCTTCTTCGTCCAGTCGAGCAGCTGCTCTTCCCTCTGCTTCGGAACCTTCTCGAAGCACGCCGGCTCCATCGAATAAACGGCCCTGCCGCGGGTGAGGGAGCGCATCGCCGTGGCGTAGCCGAACATCTCCGCGAGCGGCACGGAGGCCCTCACGATGTGCGACTCCGGCCTCGACTCCATCTCCCTGATCTTGCCCCTCCGCGCGCTCAGGTCCCCGATGATATCCCCGAGAAACTCAGCCGGGGTCGTGACCTCCACGTCCATGATCGGCTCCAGAAGCACCGCCCCCCCCCGCCTCACGGCGTCCTTGATGGCCATCGCCCCGGCGACCTTGAACGCCATGTCGGACGAGTCCACCTCGTGGTAGGAGCCGTCCTTGATGACGATCTTCATGTCCACCATCGAATAGCCTCCGAGCGGGCCGGAGGCGCACGCCTCCTCCACCCCTTCCGTCGCCGCCCGGACGTATTCGCGCGGCACGGCGCCGCCCTTAATGCCGCTCTCGACCACTATACCGCTACCCTTCTCCCCCGGGGCCGCCTCGAGGACGATATGCCCGTACTGGCCGTGCCCGCCTGTCTGGCGTATGAACTTCCCCTCGCCGGCGCAAGCGTTCGTGATCGTCTCGCGGTAGGCGACCTCCGGCTTCCCCACCTTCGCCTCGACCTTGAACTCCCTGACCATCCGGTCCTTGATGATCTCCAGATGCAGCTCCCCCATCCCGGAGATGATGAGCTGCCCGGTCTCCTCGTTCGTCCTCGTCTTGAACGTCGGGTCCTCCTCGGCGAGGCGGCGGAGGGACTCCCCGAGCTTTTCCCGGTCCGCCTTGGTGCGCGGCTCTATCGCCATCGAAATCACCGGCTCGGGGAAGTGCATCGGCTCCAGTACGATCGGGCGGCGCTCGTCGCACAGGGTCTGGCCCGTGACTGTCCTCCCGAGCCCCACCGCGGCGACGATCTCGCCCGCGGAGGCCTCCTCGACCTCCTCCCTGCGGTTGGCGTGCATGAGCAGGAGCCTCCCGACGCGCTCGCGTTTCATCACGGTCGCGTTGTACGCCTGGACGCCCTTCCTGAGCACGCCGGAGTAGATCCTCAGGTAGACCAATTTCCCCACGAACCCGTCGGAGACCACCTTGAAGGCGAGGGCGCAGAGCGGCCCCGCGGGGTCCGCCTTCCGCTCGGCGGGCTCGTTGTTCTTCGGGTTCACACCGGTCATCGGGCGCGCGTCGAGCGGGGACGGGAGATAATCCACCACCGCGTCGAGGAGCTGCCGCACCCCCTTGTTCCTGAGCGCCGTGCCGCAGAGCACCGGGACGACGCGGCCGCAGAGCGTCAGGCGCCGGACGGCCCTCCTTATCTCCTCCTCGGGGAGGCCCTTCCCCGAGAGGTATGCCTCGAAGAAGCGCTCATCCTCGCCCGCTATCGCCTCGAGCAGCCTGTCCCGCGCCTTCTGCGCCTTTTCGAGCATCTCCCCCGGGATCGCGGCCTCCCTAAAGCCGGCGTCCGGCCCCTCCTCGAACAGGCACGCCTTCATCCGCACCAGGTCCACGACCCCGTTGAACCCCGCCTCCGAGCCGATGGGCAGCTGCACAGGGACGGCGTTCGCCGCGAGGCGCTCCCTCATCCGCGCCACCGCCCATTCGAAGTTCGAGCCCACCCGATCGAGCTTGTTGACGAACGCGAGGCGCGGTATGCCGTACCGGTTGGCCTGCCGCCAGACCGTCTCCGACTGCGGCTCGACCCCCTCCACCCCGCAGAAGACCGCGATCGCGCCGTCGAGCACCCGGAGGCTCCGCTCGACCTCGACGGTGAAATCGACGTGGCCCGGCGTGTCGATGATATTGACTCGGTGCCCGCGCCAGAAACAGGTGGTCGCCGCCGAGGTGATCGTGATCCCGCGCTCCTGCTCCTGGGCCATCCAGTCCATCGCCGCGGTCCCGTCGTCCACCTCGCCGATCCGGTAGGTCTTCCCCGTGGTGAAGAGAATCCTCTCCGTCACGGTGGTCTTCCCGGCGTCGATGTGCGCCATGATCCCTATGTTCCTGACCCGTTCAAGGGGCGTGTGCGATGCCATACCGTACCGATTCCCCCCGGCGACCGCGCCGTGCGCAACCCGCGATACGGTCCCGAGCGGCATTCCCGTCATTCCCAGGCCTACCAGCGGTAATGGGCGAACGCCTTGTTCGCCTCCGCCATCTTGTGCGTGTCCTCGCGCTTCTTTATCGCCGCCCCCTCGCCCTTGTAGGCGTCGAGGAGCTCGGCGGCGAGACGATCCTGCATCGGCTTCCCCTTGCGCGCGCGGGCGAACCCGATGACCCACCGGAGCGCCAGGGCGAGCTGTCGGTCCGACCTCACCTCGACCGGGACCTGGTAGGTGGCCCCGCCGACCCTCCGGGACTTCACCTCCAGGAACGGCTTCACGCGGTCGATCGCCTTCTCGACGACCTTGATGGGGGGGGGATCCTGCACCCTTTGGGCTATGATGTCGAGGGTCGAATAGAAGATATTTTCGGCGATGCTCTTCTTCCCGTCCCGCATCAGGCTGGTGATGAACCTGGCGGCCAGCGGGCTTCCGAACTTCACGTCAACCAGCACCCTCTTCTTGATGACCCTGCGGCGTCTCGACATTTTTACCTCGTCTCCTTGCCTATCGCTTACTTGGGCATCTTCGCCCCGTACTTGGAGCGGCTCCGCTTGCGGCCCTCCACCCCGCTCGTGTCGAGGTTGCCGCGGATGATGTGGTACCGCACCCCCGGCAGGTCCTTGACCCGCCCGCCGCGGATCATCACGATCGAGTGCTCCTGGAGGTTGTGCCCCTCCCCGGGGATGTAGGCCGTGACCTCCATGCCGTTCGTCAGGCGGACCCTGGCGACCTTCCTTAGCGCCGAGTTCGGCTTCTTGGGGGTCATCGTCTTCACCAGGAGGCATACCCCCCTGCGCTGGGGGCACTTCTGGAGGGCCGGGGCCTTCGTCCTGTACCTGGGCTTCCGCCTTCCAAGTCTCACGAGCTGGTTTATCGTCGGCATATCGGCGCTCCTCGCGTTATGGGCGGCTCAGGCGCTCACGCCTTCGCCTTCTTCCCGGGCCCGGCCTTGTCCTCGTCCTCCTCGGCGGCCTTCCTCTTCCGCTTCTCCGCCTCCCGGTGCTTCTCGATCAGGGCGTCCAGGTCAGCCGAGGATTTGGCGGGCTTCTCCTCTATCTGCGGGAGCTCGGCCGCCTTCGCGGGCTTGATCTCCACCAGCGGCACCACGTCGATCTCGCGGTTCCTGGAGAAGCCGCTCCCCGCGGGGATCAGGTGCCCCATGATGACGTTTTCCTTGAAGCCGTTGAGCACGTCGGCCCTGCCCTTGGCGGCGGCGTCCGTCAGGACCCTGGTGGTCTCCTGGAAGGAGGCCGCGGAGATGAAGCTCTCCGTGCCGAGGGAGGCCTTGGTGATGCCGAGCAGGATCGGCTGGGCCTCCGCGGCCTTCTTCCCATCCTTCAGCAGCCGCTCGTTCTCCCGGTCGAAGATATACTTCTCCACATGCTCGCCGAAGAGAAAGTCGCTGTCGCCCGGGTCGGATATGCGGACCTTCTTGAGCATCTGCCGGATGATGATCTCGATATGCTTGTCGTTGATCTCGACGCCCTGGAGCCGGTAGACCTCCTGGACCTCGTCGACGAGGTACTTCTGGAGCTCCTTCGGACCGCAGACCTGGAGAAGCTCCTGGGGGGCTATCGGCCCCTCCGTCAGGCGGTCTCCCTTCCTCACCCGGTCGCCGCGGTAGACGACGAGGTGCTTGGCGTACGGGATCAGGTGCTCGTCCTCGAGCTCGGTGATCTCGTTCAGGACGACGAGCCTGCGGCGCCCCTTGTAGGTGCCCCTGAACTCGACGATCCCGTCGATCTTCGCGATCTCGGCGACCTCCTTCGGCCGGCGCGCCTCGAACAGCTCGGCGACGCGCGGGAGGCCCCCCGTGATATCCTTGGTCTTGCTCCGCTTCCTCGGGCTCCTTGCGAGGAGGGTCCCGACTGTGACGAACTCGCCCTCATCGACCATGATGTGGGCGCCGTTGGGCAGCGGATAGTATCCGAGCGTCTCCTTCCCGTCGCGGCTGGTGATCACGATCTGGGGGTGCTTGTCGTCCTTGTGCTCGATGATGACGAGGTTGGTCAGGCCGGTGCCCCTGTCGACCTCCTTCCCGACCGTGACATCCGGGACGATGTCGATAAACTCCACAAGGCCGTCCTTCTCCGTGAGGATCGGGGTGCTGTACGGGTCCCACTTGGCGACCAGCTCGCCCTTCTTGGCCGGCTCCTCGTCCCCCTTGGAGAGAACCGCCCCGTACGGGAGGTCGTTGTTCTCGATCTCCGGCCCCATCCGCGTCTCGCCCTTCCCTCCCTTGAGGACGGCATGGATCGCCAGCGTGCCGTTCTTCGATACGACGATCCGGGTCCCGTCCTTGTCGAGCAGGATCTTGGTGTTGCGAAGCTTGATGAGGCCGTCCTGCTTCGGGCGTATCTCGTGCTTGACGCGGTGGACGGCGGTGCCGCCGATGTGGAACGTGCGCATCGTGAGCTGCGTGCCCGGCTCCCCGATCGACTGCGCCGCGATGATCCCGACCGCGGTGCCGAGGTCGACCGGGCGGCCGTTGGAGAGGTCGAATCCGTAGCACTTCGCGCAGATGCCGCGGGTGGTCTCGCAGGTGAGGACGGAGCGGATCTTGAGCTGCTCGATCCCCATCGCCTCGATCCTCTCCGCGAGCGCCTCGGTGATCGTCTCGTTGGCGCGGACGACCACCTCCTTGGAGATCGGCTCCACGATGTCCTCGAGGCTGGTGCGCCCGACGATCCGCTCCCGCAGCTGCACCACGACGTCCTCCCCCTCGTGGATGGCGCTGATGGTGATGCCGTTCAGGGTTCCGCAGTCCTCCTCGATGACGATCACGTCCTGCGCCACGTCCACAAGGCGCCTGGTGAGGTAGCCGGAGTCGGCGGTCTTGAGGGCGGTGTCGGCCAGGCCCTTGCGGGCCCCGTGGGTCGATATGAAATACTCGAGCACGCTCAGCCCCTCGCGGAAGTTGGAGCGGATCGGCTGTTCGATGATCGCCCCCGACGGCTTGGCCATGAGGCCGCGCATTCCCGCGAGCTGCCGTATCTGCTGCTTGGATCCGCGCGCCCCGGAGTCGACCATCATGTAGATGGGGTTGATCCCCTTGCCGGCCGGGGAGGCGACGAGCCCGCGGTAGAGCACGTCCGAGAGCTCGTCGGCGGTGTGGGTCCAGATATCGAGGATCATGTTGTACCGCTCGCCGGGGGTGATGCTCCCGTTGCGGTACTGCCTCTCCACCTCCTGGATCCGCTTCGACGCCGCGTCGAGGAGCCTCTTCTTCTCCGCGGGGATGACCATGTCTTCGGTCGAGATGGATATCCCGGCGCGCGTCGCCTCGCGGAAGCCGAGCTCCTTCATCCGGTCGAGGATCTCCACCGTCCGCTCCTTGCCGACGGCGCGGTAGCAGTCCATGACCACCTCGGCGAGCTTCTTCTTGTTGAGCTCCAGGTTGATGAACCAGCTCTTCTCCTCGCTCTTCTTCCGCATGATCTCCCGGAAGGACTCCTCCGACGGCAGGATCTCGTTGAACATGACCCTGCCCGCCGTCGTCGTGATCATCTCGCCGTCGATCTTGACGCGGACCTTCTGGTGAATCGTGATGGCGCGCGTCTCGTAGGCGAGCAGCAGCTCCTCCGTGCCGGAGAACGTGAAGCGGGGCGCCGCGTCGGACGGCACCTCCTTCGTGGCGTAGTAGCACCCGAGGGCGATATCCTGCGTCGGTATGTCGATCGGCTTCCCGCTCGACGGGGAGAAGATGTTGTGCGGGGCGAGCATCAGGAGCTTCGTCTCGAGCTGGGCCTCGTGGGAGAGCGGGATGTGGACCGCCATCTGGTCTCCGTCGAAGTCGGCGTTGAACGCCGAGCAGACGAGCGGGTGTATCCGGATCGCCTTCCCCTCGATCAGGACCGGCTCGAACGCCTGGATGCCGAGGCGGTGGAGGGTGGGGGCGCGGTTGAGCATCACCGGGTGGCCCTTCGTCACCTGCTCCAGGATGTCCCAGACCTCCGGCATCTCCTTCTCGATCATCTTCTTGGCGCTGCGGATCGTGTGCACGAGCCCCCGGTTCTTGAGCTCGCGGATGATGAACGGCTCGAAGAGCTCGAGCGCCATCTTCTTCGGCAGGCCGCACTGGTGGAGCTTGAGCTCGGGGCCTACGACGATGACCGAGCGGCCGGAGTAGTCCACGCGCTTGCCCAGCAGGTTCTGCCGGAACCGCCCCTGCTTGCCCTTCAGCATGTCCGAGAGCGACTTCAACGGCCGGTTCCCTGCCCCGACGATCGGGCGGCCGTGCCGGCCGTTGTCGAGGAGGGCGTCCACCGCCTCCTGGAGCATCCGCTTCTCGTTCCGGATGATGACCTCGGGGGTCTTCAGCTCGAGTATCGCCTTGAGGCGGTTGTTGCGGTTGATCACCCGCCGGTAGAGGTCGTTCAGGTCGGACGTCGCGAAGCGCCCCCCCTCGAGCGGCACGAGCGGCCGGAGGTCCGGTGGAATGACCGGGACGACGTTGATGATCATCCACTCCGGCTTGCTTCCGGACTTGCGGAATCCCTCGACGATCTGCAGCCGCTTGCTCAGCTTCTTCTTCGTCTGCTTCGAGCTCGTCTTCTCCATCCTGAGGCGCAGGTCCAGGGAGAGGGCCTCGAGGTCCTCGGCCCTGAGGAGCTCGCGGATCGCCTCGGCTCCCATCCCGGCCTTGAAACGCCGCCCGTATTCCTTGAGCGCCTTCTGGTACTCCTCCTCGTTGAGGAGCCCCTTCTTCGGCAGCGGGGTGTCGCCGGGGTTGATGACGACGTAATCCTCGTAGTAGAGGACGCGCTCGAGCTCGGAGGAGGAGAGGTCGAGTATGTTGCCGATGCGGCTCGGCTGCGTCTTGAAGAACCAAATGTGCGAGACCGGGACGGCGAGGTCGATGTGCCCCATCCGCTCCCGGCGGACCCTCGACTGGGTGACCTCGACGCCGCAGCGGTCGCAGACGATCCCCTTGTGCTTTATGCGTTTGTACTTGCCGCAGGAGCACTCCCAGTCGCGCGTCGGTCCGAAGATGCGCTCGCAGAAGAGGCCGCCCTTCTCCGGCTTGAAGGTCCGGTAGTTGATCGTCTCGGGGTTCTTGACCTCCCCCTTGGACCAGGAGCGTATCACCTCCGGCGAGGCGATGCGGATCGTCACCCGGTCGAAGGTGTGCTCGCTGCCCTCGAGCCCCAGGAACGCCTTTGCACTTCTTTGGTCAGTCAAAATATGATCCCCCCGCGCGGCGGTCCCGCGCCGCGAATCCGGCACTCGAGACCGCTCACTTCCCCCTCACGCCTTCTTCTCCGTCCTGACGTCGAGGCAGAGGCTCTGCATCTCCTTGATGAGCACGTTGAACGACTCGGGCGTGCCCGCCTCGAGCGAGTTCTGGCCCTTCACGATCGACTCGTATATCTTGGTGCGCCCCACCACGTCGTCGCTCTTGACGGTGAGGAGCTCCTGGAGGGCGTACGCGGCGCCGTACGCCTCGAGCGCCCACACCTCCATCTCCCCGAACCGCTGGCCGCCGAACTGGGCCTTGCCGCCGAGCGGCTGCTGCGTCACGAGCGAGTACGGGCCGATCGCCCGGGCATGTATCTTGTCCGAGACGAGGTGCGAGAGCTTCATCATGTAAAGCTGCCCCACGGTCACCTCCTGCTCGAACCGCTCACCGGTGCGCCCGTCCGAGAGGACCGCCTTGCCGCTCGTCGGGATGCCTGCCTGCTGCATCAACTCCTTGATCTGCGGCTCCGTGACCCCGTTGAAGACCGGGGTGCAGATCTTCAGGCCCAGCGCCTTGGCGGCCCACCCGAGGTGCGTCTCGAGGAGCTGCCCGACGTTCATCCGGGACGGCACCCCGAGGGGGTTGAGGACCATGTCCACGGGGGTCCCGTCGGGGAGGAAAGGCATGTCCTCCTCCGGGAGGATCGTGGCGATGACCCCCTTGTTGCCGTGCCGGCCCGCCATCTTGTCCCCCACCTGGAGCTTCCGCTTGGACGCGACGTAGACCTTCAGCTGCTTGATGAGGCCCGGGTCGAGGTCGTCGCCGCGCTTGAACTTGTCGATCTCGCGGCTCTCCGCCATCTCCGCCTCCTCGATGGCGTGAGAGAACTCGAGGAGGATCCTCTTGATCTCCGCGCCGGAGACGGCGTCGCCGCCCCCGCCCCCCTTCCCGTCGCGCTCCTCGTCCTCGTCCTCGAACTCGACATCCGTGAAATCGATCTCCTGCAGGCGTTGGATGTGGGGTTTCCTGATCTCGGTGTTGGCGGGGATGATCACCTCCCCGGTCTGGATATTGATGACCTGGCCGCGGGTGTGCTTCCCCTTGGCGAGCTCCGTGAGCTTCTGCCCCCGCTCCTCCTTGATCCTGGCGATCCGCTTGCGGAACTGGTCGGTGATCTCCTTGATCTTCCTCTTCTCCTCGTGGCGCTCCTCGTCGGTCTGCGCGGCGTCCTTGCGGGAGAAGACCTTCACGTCCATGGCGATCCCCTCGGTCCCGGAGGGGACGGTGAGGGAGGCGTCGCGGACGTCCGCGGCCTTCTCTCCGAAGATGGCCCTCAGCAGCCGCTCCTCGGGGGAGAGCTCGGTCTCGCTCTTAGGGGTGATCTTGCCGACCAGGATGTCGCCGGCCTTGACCTCGGCCCCGAGGCGCACGATCCCGTCCTCCCCCAGGTTCTTCAGCGCCTCCTCGCCCACGTTCGGGATGTCGCGCGTGATCTCCTCTCGTCCCAGCTTGGTGTCCCGGGCGCCTATCTCGAACTCCTCGATGTGGATGGAGGTGAAGGCGTCCTCCATGACCAGCCTCTCGCTGATCAGGATGGCGTCCTCGAAGTTGTAGCCGCCCCACGGCATGAATGCGACGAGGATGTTGCGCCCGAGGGCGAGCTGGCCGTCCTTCGTGGCGGGGCCGTCGGCCAGGACGTCGCCCTTCCGCACCCGGTCGCCCATCTTCACTATCGGGCGCTGGTTGATGCACGTCCCGGCGTTCGAGCGGAAAAACTTGATGAGGCGGTAGGTCCGAAGCGAGTCGCGCCCGCGGTCCTCCCGCACGACGACCTTCTCGGCGTCCACGTACTCGACCACACCCCCGGAATGCGCCAGGACCATGACGCCCGTGTCCCGCGCCACCTGCGACTCCAGGCCGGTCGTGATGATGGGCGCCTCCGTGGAGAGGAGCGGGACCGCCTGGCGCTGCATGTTTGAGCCCATCAGGGCGCGGTTGGCGTCGTTGTGCTCGAGGAACGGGATGAGCCCCGCGGCCACGCTGACGAGTTGTTTCGGCGAGACGTCTATGTATTCGATCTTGCCCGGCGGGGCGTATATGAACTCGCCGTGCTCCCGCGCGGAGATCCTCTCCTCGACGAGGCGGTTCTTATCGTCCAGCCGGGCGTTCGCCTGCGCGATGATATGCTTCTCCTCCTCGTCGGCGGTGAGCCATACCGGGCCCTTTTCCCGGTCCATGACGACCTTGCCGTCCTTCACCTCCCAGTACGGGGACTCGAGGAAGCCGTACTCGTTCACGCGGGCGTGCGTGCTGAGGGAGGAGATGAGGCCGATATTGGGGCCCTCCGGCGTTTCGATCGGGCAGATCCGACCGTAGTGGCTCGCGTGCACGTCGCGGACCTCGAAGCCGGCGCGGTCCCGGCTCAGCCCCCCGGGCCCCAGGGCGGAGAGGCGCCTCTTGTGGGTTATCTCCGCGAGCGGGTTCGTCTGGTCCATGAACTGCGAGAGCTGGCTGCGCCCGAAGAAGTCTCGGATCACGCTCGTGAACGCATTGGGATTGATGAGGCGGTGCGGCGTGACGGTCTCGGCGCCCATGTCGTAGACGTTCATCCGCTCCTTCGTGAGGCGCTCCATCCGCGCCAGGCCGATGCGGCACTGGTTCTGGAGGAGCTCGCCCACGGAGCGCACGCGGCGGTTGCCGAGGTGGTCGATGTCGTCGAGCCTCCCCCCCTCGCCGTGGCGGAGGTCGAGCAGGTAGCGGCACGCCGCCACCACGTCCTCCTTGCGGAGCGTCCCGACGCGGTCGTTCACCTCCATGCCGAGCTTCTTGTTGAGCTTGAATCTCCCCACCCGCCCGAGGTCGTAGTGCCGCGGGTCGAAGAAGATCCTCTTCAGCATCGTCCGCGCGCTCGAGATGTTCGCGGGGTCGCCGGGGCGGAGGCGCTTGTAGATCTCCTTGAGCGCCTCGTCCTGCGTGTCGATCTGCTTCTGCCGGTCCTTCTCGATCATCCCGATGATCCCCTTCTCCCCCCTGTCGACGGCGGCGACCGCCACGGTGCGCACGCCGATCTTGAGGAGCGCGGCGATCTTCTGCTTCGTGAGCTTCTGGCCGGGGAGCGCGACGGGGTCCGGCGACGACGGGTCCACGATCTTCTGGATGATCGTACGCTCGCCGACCGCCTTCTCGTCCGCCTTCGCCAGGTCTATCTCCTCCCTGCCGAGCAGCGCCTCGAGGATCGCCTCCTCCGTCGCGTAACCCGCGGCCATCAGGAAGGTGGTCGCCTGGATCTTCCTCCTGCGGCGGCGGCGGTCGATGTAGAGGCTGATCCCGCCGTTCGAGTCGAGCTCGCCCTCGAGCCACGACCCGCGGTACGGGATGATCCTGAACCAGTAGTTCGGGACCGCCCGCTGGCTCTGCACCCGCTCGAAGCAGATGCCCGGGGAGCGGTGGAGCTGGCTGACGATGACGCGCTCGGCGCCGTTGATGATGAACGTCCCCTGCTCGGTCATGAGCGGGATGCTTCCGAAGTAAACCGTCTCCTCCTTGATGTTGCCGCTCTCGCAGAGGCGCAGGGTCACGCGGAGGGGGGCCGAGTAGGTGAGGCCGCGCCGGCGGCATTCGAGGATGTCGTATTTCGGCCTCCCGAGGTCGTACCCGACGAACTCAAGCGCGCACGTCTCGTCGTAGCTCTTTATCGGGAAGACCTCCTTGAACACCTCCTGGAGCCCCTTGAGCTTCCTCCTGTTCGGAAGCAGGTCTGGCTGGAGGAAGTCCGCGTAGGACTTCGTCTGGATCTCGACGAGATTCGGCATCGGGATGATCTCCCTCAGCCGCGAGAAATCGCGCGTGGTCTTCTTCGATGACATGTCCACCCCTTGTCGGGCGGCGACGACCGGGCCCCGTTCGGGGCTGACGCCCGGCGCCGCCGCTTGCGGTTACGGATCCCGCGCCGCACCGGAAACGCGCTACTTGATCTCCACCGTGCCGCCGGCCGCCTCGATCTTCTTCTTGATCTCCTCCGCCTCTTCCTTGGCGACGTTCTCCTTCACCGGCTTCGGAGCCCCCTCGACGAGGTCCTTCGCCTCCTTCAACCCGAGGCTGGTGATCGCGCGGACCTCCTTGATCACCTGGATCTTCTTATCCCCCGCCCCCGTCAGGATCACGCTGAAGACGGTCTTCTCCTCCGCCTTTTCCGCGGGGGCGGCTGCGGCCGCCCCGGCGGCCGCCACCGCGGGGGCGGCGGTGACGCCGAACTCCTCCTCCATCGTCTTCACCCACTCGGAGAGCTCGAGGACCGTCAGGCCCTTCACCATCTCGAGGCCGAGCGCCTTGCGCTCCTCGCGCACGCGGGCGTACTCCGCCCAGCCGCCGACGTACGAGTGCAGCGTGTAGTCCTCGACGGCGATCGTCCGCGTGCCGACGGCGTCGAGGAGCGCGCGGTCGTGCGTGACGAGCAGCAG
>CALLYX010000043.1 GCA_937858775.1 uncultured bacterium
CGGCAGTCGCATCCGCCCTCCTCTCCCTGGAACTCAAGCATCTCGCCAACCAGTTGCCGGGGAAGATGTTCCGGAAGCCGTGCTGAGGGGGGCGCGGCGTGGACGCGCTGAAACGCCCCCCGCCCGTTCCGCCTCGCAGGCGGACCGGGGGAGTGGAACGGGGGAAGGTTGAACCGGCGCGAGGGGCCGAGGAAGGCCCCGCGGAGAGAATATCGCTTTATCGCCCCCCGCGCGCTGTGTATAATCGCCGCCGCGGCCGGTAGCGCGCGGATCGGGCCGCGGGGAGGGCGGGCCGGGCGGAGACCCGACCGCGAGGCACCCCGGGCGGCGGGGCGCATGCCCCCCCTCCGGCGCGTCCCCGGCGCGATCGAGGCCGGTTCCCTGAACGGCGGCGGTATCCCATGCCCAAGTCGCTCGTCATCGTCGAGTCGCCCGCGAAGTCGAAGACGATCAACAAGATCCTCGGCAAGAGGTACGCGGTGATGGCCTCGATGGGGCACGTGCGCGACCTCCCGAAAAGCCGGCTCGGCGTGGAGGTCGAGCGCGGATTCGAACCGACTTACGTCGTCCCGATGAAGGCCAGGAAGACCGTCGCCCAGCTCAGAAAGGCGGCGAAGGAGGCGGGGACCGTCTACCTCGCCCCGGACCCCGACCGGGAGGGGGAGGCGATCGCCTGGCATCTCCAGGAGGCGCTGAAGGGGTCCGGGAAGAAGTTTCTCCGCGTCACGTTCAACGAGATCACGGCGGAGGCGATCAAGGCGGCGTTCGCCAGGCCCGCGCAGGTGGACCCCCGCAAGGTCGACTCCCAGCAGGCCCGCCGCATCCTCGACCGCATCGTCGGCTACACCTTGAGCCCGC
Organism: uncultured bacterium; assembly: GCA_937858775.1. Lineage (GTDB taxonomy): Bacteria > Auribacterota > Tritonobacteria > UBA1439 > UBA1439 > UBA1439. The sequence continues at coordinate 859 of CALLYX010000043.1, forward strand.
TGCTCTGGAAAAAAGTTGGGCGCGGCCTCTCGGCAGGACGGGTGCAGTCCGTCGCCGTGAAGCTCGTGTGCGACCGGGAGGCCGAGATCCGGGCATTCGTCCCGGCGGAGTATTGGACGATCGAGGCGGCGCTCAGGAAGCGGGGCCCCGGCGGGGCGGAGTTCGCCGCCCGCCTCGCGAGGATCGGGGGGGAGAAGGCGGAGATCCCGGACGCCGCCGCGGCCGACGCGATCGTCAAGGAGGCCGGCGCCCTTCCCTACGCCGTAAGCTCGATCGAGGAGAAGGAGCGCCGCCAGCGCCCCCACCCGCCGTTCATCACGAGCACCCTCCAGCAGGCGGGCGTGAACCGCCTGCGCTGGCCGGTCGTCAAGACGATGAAGGTCGCGCAGGAGCTCTACGAGGGGCTCGACGCCGGCACGAAGGGCGCGGCCGGCCTCATCACCTACATGCGCACCGACTCGACCCGGGTCTCCGCCGGGGCGCAGGCGGAGGCGCTCGGCTTCATACGGGAGCGGTACGGGGATCCGTACGCCCCCCCCAGGCCCAACATCTACGCCTCCCGCAAGGGGGCGCAGGAGGCGCACGAGGCGATCCGCCCGACCTCGGCCCGGCGGACCCCCGAGGAGATGAAGCCGCACCTCACCCGGGACCAGCACGCCCTCTACCGCCTCGTCTGGGAGCGGTTCATCGCCAGCCAGATGGCCCCGGCGGTGACGAAGAAGGTGGAGGTGGAGATCGCCGCAGGGCCGTACCTCTTCCGCGCCGCCGACACCATTTCGCTCTTCGACGGTTACATGAAGGTGGCGGGCGCCCCGCCGAGGGACGAGGATGAGACCCCCCTGCCGCCGCTCGCGGCGGGGGAGGCGCTGACGCTCGTCTCCCTCTCCCCGTCGCAGCACTTCACGAAGCCGCCGCCGCGCTACACCGAGGCGACGCTCGTCAAGGAGCTGGAGGAGAACGGGATCGGCAGGCCGAGCACCTACTCCCCCACCATCTCCACCATCCGCAGGCGCGCCTACGTCGGAAAGGAGGGGGGAAGGCTCTTCCCCACGGAACTCGGCGAGCTCGTGAACGGGCTCCTCGTCAAGGGCTTCCCGGAGCTGATCAACGCCGAGTTCACCGCCCGCATGGAGGACGACCTCGACGGGATCGAGAGGGGCGAGACGGCGCGCGCTCAGGTTCTGCGGAAGTTCTACGATCCGCTGATGGCGTCCTTCGCGAAGGCGCAGACGGGAATGGAGACGATCAAGAAGGCGCCCGAGACCACCTCGGCGGTCTGCGAAAAATGCGGCCACCCCATGGTCATACGGCACACCCTGCGCGGGGACTTCCTCGCCTGCTCGAACTTCCCGAAATGCCGGAAGGCGAATTGACAAAATACCGGGCAGCGCTGGTTCATACCGAACAATTAGCCGAATTCGCGAAACAAATCGGACTGGGGCAGGCGTTACGTCTGGGTAAAGGGGAACTGCAAGCCGGCGGGAAAACAAAACCGGCACTGCTATGCGATGCGTTTGAAGCGCTTATCGGTGCGCTGTATTTCGATCAGGGAATCGATGCAGTCCAAAATTTTATTCTTCCGATGATCAGCGAATCTTTTGAAGATATTGTCTCCAACCATAAAGGCGAAGATCCGAAAAGCCGCCTTCAGGAAATCATTCAGGCTGAAAATCTGCCCATTCCTCAATATGTAGTGGTCAATGAGCTCGGCCCCGACCATTCAAAGATTTACGAAATCGAAGTAATGGTCGGTGATAAAACACTCGGCAAAGGCAGCGGCTCCAGCAAACAAAGCGCAACCAAAAAAGCCGCACAGGACGCGTTGACCAACCTGGGCTATGGCTTGTAGTCCATACCGAGAAATTTCTCATTTTTTATCGAGCGGGAACCCTTTTAAATAAATACAATGGGATTAAAGCTGAAATCACTCGAACTCCAGGGATATAAGACCTTTGCGCGCAAAACTCGTTTTGAATTTCCGGCTCCCATTACGGCAATCGTCGGTCCGAACGGATCGGGAAAATCAAACATAGCGGACGCAATCCGTTGGGTTTTGGGAGAGCAATCCTATACCATCTTGCGCGGACGCAAGACCATGGATATGATATTCACCGGCTCCGATCAAAAAGCTCGCGCCAGTATGGCTTCGGTTTCCATCCTATTCGACAATCAAGAAGAATGGCTGCCGATCGATTATGAAGAAGTAGAGATCACCCGCCGGGCCTATCGCAGCGGGGAAAACGAATATCAGGTCAACGGACAGCGTGTCCGATTGAAAGATATCAACGAGCTGTTAGGTCAATCCGGTTTATCAGAAAGAACTTACACCATTATCGGGCAAGGATTAATCGATTCCGCCCTTTCTCTCAAGCCGGATGATCGACGGCGTTTCTTTGAAGAAGCAGCCGGAATCGGCTTGTTTCGAAGTCGCCGTGAGGAAGCAATCAATCGTCTTGAAATTACCCAACACAATTTGGAACGCATTAATGACATTTTGGGAGAGCTTGAACCTCGCCTGAAAAGTTTACAACGCCAATCCAAGC
>CALLYX010000044.1 GCA_937858775.1 uncultured bacterium
TTCTCGGAGGGGACGGCGGCCCTCTTCCCGGGGGAGCCGTACGAGACAACGGGATCGTCGATTCGGGTCGCCGGGGGGAGGATCGAGATCGAGACTCGGGGGGCCCCGGCCTGGGACGCCTCGTTCGCGCCGGGGAAGGCGTCCCGCTCCCGCCCGCCCCTTGCGGCCTCTGCCCTGCTTCCGCGGGGGTCCCGCCTGCGTTTCCCCGCCGGGCGGTCCGTCGGCGCGGCCGTCGTGCGGGAGAGGATCGCCGCCCTTTCGCGTGCCCTCTGGGAGGACGACACGGCCGCCGTAGGGGAGACGGCCGCGTCGCTCATAGGCCTGGGAGACGGCCTCACCCCCTCATGCGACGACTTGCTGGTCGGTCTTGCCGCCGTCCTCGTCTGGCTCTCCGCAGATCCGCGGCGCGGCGCCCCCGCGCGGCGCGCCTTCAAGGCCCTCGGCGCTGCGATCGCGCGCCGGGGGGAACGCACCACCGCCGTCTCGCGGCATTTCCTCGCCGCCGCGTCCGAGGGGCGTTTCACGGAGCGCGTAAAAGGGCTGGTTCGGGCGATCTTCGATGAGAACGAGAAAAGGGTGGCCGCCGCCGCGAAGCGGGTGCTAGAATGTGGCGCCACGTCGGGCGCGGATCTGATCGAGGGCGTCCGGCTCGGCTGCGTCTCAATGGGCCTGGGCCGCGGAGTCCGGCGGCGGTAAAGGAGGGGGAGATGAATTTCACCATGTACGACCTCACGCAGAGGCTGAGCGACCTCACGCCGGCTTGGCCGACGTATGAACCGCTCCAGGTGAAGTTCTTCAAGCGCCTCGCCCCGAACGGGGCCAACGGCCAGCTCGTCACGCACTCCAACCACGTGGGCACGCACCTGGACGGCTCCCTTCACTTCTGTACGCACGGGCGCGACATCGCCGCGATACCGCTTGAGGAGCTTGTCGGCGACGGTGTGATCGTGGACCTGAGCGACATCGCGGCGGATTACGGCATCTACACGTCGAAGGATATCATCGACCGCGTGGAGGTGAAGAAGGGTGATATTCTCGTAATAAACACCGGCTACCACAAATACGCATGGGACCAGCCGGGGGCGGACGAGGTCCGGTACATGACCAAGCATCCGGGGCCGACGCGCGAGTTCTCGCGCTGGTGCCTGGAGATGAGGTTCAAGTGGATCGGCGTCGACTGCGGCTCGGCCGATCATCCGATGAACACGAAGATACGGGAGTGGATGCCGAGGCAGGCCGCCGAGTGCGAGGCATATTTCCAGAACAAGTTCGGAAAGTCGATCGACGAGATCTTCCCCCCCAGCCACTATCAGCTCATGCACATCGATCTCTTCCCGCACAATATCATCCACGCGGAGAATCTCGGCGGCGAGATCGACAAGGTGCTCAACCGCCGCATGGTCATCGGCTGCTTCCCGTGGCGCTGGGTGGGGGGCGAGTCGTCGATCTGCCGCATCGTGGCGTTCGACAGTAAGTAGGCGGGACGCCGGGACGGCGCGGCATGCCGCATGAACTCCTATCCTTGATCGCGGGTGGACAGAGAGGGGAGGGCCCGAGATGGCGAAGAAACAGCACCATATAGACTGCGGACCGGGCGACGTCGGCAGATACGTACTCCTGCCCGGCGACCCGGGGCGCGTACCGGTGGTCGCCGCTCACCTGGCGAACGCGAGGCAGGTCGCGCGGAACAGGGAGTATACCACCTACACCGGCGAGGTGGACGGGATCAAGGTATCTGTGACCTCGACCGGCATCGGCTGTCCGTCCGCGGCGATCGCGGTGGAGGAGCTAGCCCGCATCGGCGCCGACACATTCATACGGGTCGGGACCGCGGGTTCGCTCCAGATGAACGTCGCCCTTGGGGATCTGGTGATCTCCACCGCCACAGTGAGGGACGACGGGACGTCTCGGCAGTACCTCCCCATCTCCGTCCCGGCCGTGTCGGATTTCCATCTGACGATGGCCCTCTGGGAGGCCGCGCAAAAGCTCGGCCACCGGGCCCACCTCGGGGTGTCGCAGACGAAGGACGCCTTTTACACGGAGGAGGACGATCCGGCCCTCCCACGCTACGAGGAGATCCGGCGCGATTGGAAGGCGTACCAGAAGGCGAACGTCCTCGCCTCCTCGATGGAGTCCGCCGCCATCTTCAGCGTGGCGATGATCCGCCGGCTCAGGGCCGCGGAGATACTCGCGATCATCGGCTCCACCTACTCGGGGGAGATGATCGTCAAGAAGGTCGGCATCGACGAGATGATCGCGACGGCGATCGAGGCGATCCGGATCGTCGCCGCGCGGGACAAGGGATGAAGCGCGCGACCGTCGCCGGTGTGCAGATCGCCGTAACGGCCAACGACCCGGCGGCCAATATAGAAAAGGCCGCCGGGTGGCTGCGGAAGGCTTGCGCCCAGGCCCGACCCGACCTCGTCGTATTCCCGGAGTCGGTGACGACCGGCTTCGATCCGGCCCTCTCCAAACGCGACCTGTACCGGCTCGTCGACCGGATCCCGGGGCGCCTGACGCGCGGGATGCAGCGCCTCGCGCGGCGCCACCGGGTGCATGTCGTCTGGCCGACGTACGAGCGCGGCGAGCGGCCCGGCGTCGTCTACAACAGCGCCGCCCTTATCGGGCCCGACGGCGATATCATCGGCGTGTACCGCAAGACTCACCCTTTCCCCACGGAGCGCCTCTCGGGCGGGGGATGGACGACGCCCGGGACCGCGGCGGAGGTCTACGAGACAGGGTTCGGCGCGGTGGGGATAGTGATCTGTTACGACGGGGATTTCCCGGAGCTCGCCCGCGTCCTGGCGGTCAAGGGGGCGGAAATCGTCGCCCGCCCCTCGGCGTTCATGCGAAGCTTCGATATTTGGGAGCTCACCAACTGCGCGCGCGCCTATGACAATCACGTCTACTGGGCGGCCGTGAACGCGGTGGGCTCGGACGCCGGTGGAAATTACTATTTCGGCGGGAGCATGATCGTGAGCCCGATTGCGCGGAAGCTTGCTCAGGCGAGGGGGGGGGAGGAGATCATCTTCGCTGAACTCGACCCGGACCCGATCCGCCACGTCACCTACGGGAGCGCCGCCCCGATGTGTTTCGACCACCTCGAGGACCGGAACCTCGCCGCCTACGACGCCGTCCTCACCTCCGCTAGGAGCCGCTTCAAGCCCGCCCATCGCGTTAAACATTGAAATAGAAATTTTGAATTTTTGAATTTGATTTTGGGGTCGGACCACGATATCTATTTGGTATAGAAAGAGTTAGGACTAAAAAGGCCTTGAAATAAGGCCCTAAATGCAGGTTTTGACCCAATTTTTAGCGTTTATGCACTCGCAACAAAAGAGTGCGCCATGCCACGCGCGAACAGGTATATCCTGCCGGGGTATCTGTATCATATCACTCACCGCTGCCACAACCGTTCTTTCCTTCTGAGATTCATCCGGGATCGCAACTACTATACGGCATGCCTGCGTAAGGCGACCCGCCGGTTCACGGTGTCGATACTCGGATATTGCCTTACACGCAATCATATTCATCTGATATTGTGCTGCCGCGAATTGAATTCGATCAGCCGTTTTATGCAGTTTGTTGAGGGGCGGAGCGCCCAGCAGTACAATAGGAGGAAGAAACGGAAAGGCGCATTCTGGGAGGACCGATACTTCTGCACGATGATCCAAAACGGTAGATCTCTTTGGAATTGCCTTCGTTATATCGATCTCAATATGGTGCGCGCTGGAGTTGTAGCGCACCCGAGCGAATGGCAATGGTGCGGCTACAACGAGTTCATGGGGTTCCACGGGAGATGCCGGATTCTGGATATCCCCACGCTGCTCGTGAAACTGGGGTTTTCGGATGAAGTGAACGCGAGAAACTGCTACCGGGAAGATATTGCGATGCATCTTGCCTCAGGAGACTTGGAACGCCGATCCATGTGGACTGATAGCCTCGCGGTTGGTGACCGTAACTTCGTTGAGGATATGAAGAAGCGCATCCCCCGCATAAGGACATATACAACGGAAGAAAAGACGTCGGAGGAGGCGGAGATTTGGAGCATCAAAGAGACGAAAGATGCGTATACGTGATTTTAGGTAGTAAAACATCGATTTTAGGGTCTTTTTAGGCCTTAAATTGCTGTAACACTTTTGTAATACGTAAGATATCGTGGTCCGACCCCAATCTCTTTTATACGACGAGGTGCGGAGGGAGTGGCTCGCGTTCGCCGAGCCACGGCGGACGATTGTCGCCCGGCGGCCGGGGGATGTCGCGAGCGCGCTTTGCGCGGTCGAGGCTGAGGTCGAAAAGGGGGGATGGTGGGCCGCCGGGTTCGTCTCCTATGAGGCCGCCCCGGCGTTCGATTCCGCGCTCACGGTGCGCCGCGAGGATCGGTTCCCGCTCCTCTGGTTCGGGATCTACGGCGGCCCCGTCCGCAGCTCCGCCTTCCCCGCTTCCTCTTCCACCGTGGCGCCCCCCGCGGACTGGCGCCCCTCCGTGACGGCGGAGGAGTACCGGGACGCGATAGGGCGGATCAAGGAGTACATCCGCAGCGGCGACACCTACCAAGTGAACTACACGTACCGGCTGACGAGCCGCTTCGACGGGGGCCCGTTCGAGCTCTTCACGGCGATAGTCCCCGCGCAGCGAGCCTCATGCGCCGCGTTCATCGACACGGGCGAGTGGGCGCTCTGCAGCGCCTCCCCAGAGCTCTTTTTCCGCCTCGACGGCGACGCGATCGAATCCCGCCCGATGAAGGGGACGGCCCCGCGCGGCCTCAGCGCCGCGGACGATCTAGCCCGGGCCGCGTCGCTGCGCGCCTCCACGAAGGAGCGCGCGGAGAACGTGATGATCGTCGATATGGTGCGGAACGACTGCGGGCGCATCGCGGAGACCGGGTCGGTGGAGGTCGCCTCGATCTACGACGTCGAGAAGTACCCGACACTCTGGCAGATGACCTCCACCGTCCGCGCGAGGACGCGGGCGGGGCTCGCCGGGATTCTAGGGGCGCTCTTCCCGCCCGCCTCTGTCACCGGGGCGCCGAAACCGCGCACGATGGCGATCATCGCCGAGCTCGAATCTTCCCCCCGGCGCGCCTACACGGGGGCGATCGGGTTCTGGGGGCCGGGGAGGCGGGCGCAGTTCAACGTGGCCATCCGCACGGTGCTCGTTGACACGGCGCGCCGCGAGGCCGAGTACGGGGTCGGCGGCGGCATCGTCTGGGACTCCACGGCGGAGGGCGAACGGGATGAGTGCGCGACGAAGGCGCGCGTCCTAGCCGCGCGACAACCGGAGTTCAGCCTCCTCGAGACGATGCGCTGGTCGCCGGACGAGGGATATTTCCTCCTTGAGAAACACCTCGCCCGGCTCGCGGCGTCCGCCGGCTACTTCGATTACCCGATGCGGCCCGGGCAGGCGGAGAAGGAGCTCGATGCGTTGGCGCGCCGCCTCCCGCACCGTCCCCATCGAGTGCGGCTCCTTCTCGACCGGAAGGGGAGCGTCGCCGTCGAGGCGGCCGCGCTCGCCCCGCGCGGGGGCGCGGCGCCCCTTCGGGTCGCGCTCGCCCGCGCGCCGATCGACCCGGCGGACCCGTTCCTGTATCACAAGACGACGCGCCGCAGGGTCTACGAGGAGGCGCGCGCGGGGCGTCCCGGCTTCGACGACGTCATTTTGTACAACGGACGGGGGGAGGTCACCGAGTCTACGATTGCCAACGTGGCGGTCGAGATCGGCGGCGTCCTCTGCACGCCGCCCGTTTCTTGCGGGCTCCTGCCGGGGACGTTTCGCGAGCTGCTCCTCGATCGCGGGGAGGTGCGGGAGCGGCCGGTCACCCTAGCGGAGCTGCGCGAGAGCCCGCGCGCAGTCCTCTTCAACTCGGTGCACGGGGTGTATCCGGTGAGCGTGTGCGGTTAAACGCTGCGGCGGGCCCGCCGCGCGAAAAAGGCGGCCATGAGCGGGCAGGAACTCCTTCGGGTGCTGAATCCCGTTCCCTTCCTATCGCTCCTGCTTCAGGCGGCCACGGCCGCCGTGATGATCTTCCTGCTGAAAGCGCACTTCTCCCCGAACGAGTTCGATCTCCACGAGCGAAACGGCATGTTGCCTATCGCACCGGCGGTCGCGCACGTGGCGCTCAACTGGGGATGGGGGAGGGCGAACTACCCATGGGTATGACGGGCGCGGACTGAGGGGCCGCACGCGAGGCGCGCCACGGCACGGAGCCGGTCACTCCCCGACGAAACGGGCCGGAGGCCTGTAAAGACCGCCGGATATCCTGACAAGGTCGTCGATCGTCTCGGCGGAGAGGAGGTCGTGCCGTGCGTCCTCCGCCCTCAGGCCGATGTCCTCCGGGAGAAGAACGATCTTCTCCCCCCGAAGCCGCTCCGTCTCCGCCTTCTTCTCCTTCCTCCCCACCGGGGTGTCGCCGGCCACGGCGCGTATGGCCGCCTGGCGGACGGGCAGGTTGGGACAGCGATGCAGCACGGCGATTCCCTTCTCCGTCACGATGTGCGTGATCTCGTCGCCGTAGAGCATCACAGGGGGAAGCGGGAAGAGCCCCTGCGAGTGCAGCCTCTCCGCGTCGAGGTGCTCGATAAAGACCGGGATCGCCTTCTTCTCGCTCACGGTCGGGGTGACCTGCACGACGAGCTTCCTGCCCCGCGGGAGCCCCCCGGCGTTCCGGATCGACTCCATGTCCTCGGCGCCCGCCTTGAGCCAGCAGTCGCTCACGTGCCGCCTCCCCCGCGCGTTGCTGCCGAGGTTGGGCGCCCCGCCGAAGCCGGCGATGCGGCTCATCGTTGCGGTGGAGCTGTTCCCGTTCTCGTCTATCTGCAGCGTCATCCCTATGAACATGTCGCTCGCGTAGATGCCGGCGACCTGCGAGAGGAGCCGGTTCGATCGCATGCTGCCGTCGCGGCCGTTGAAGAAGATGTCGCTGCGCTCCCTGATATACTCCTCCATTCCAGGCTCGCTCCCGAACGAGTGGACGCTCTTTACGAATCCGGCCTCGATCGCCGGGATTAGGGTGGGATGGGGATTCAGGACCCAGTGCGTGCAGACGCGCCCCTTGAGGCCGAGCGTTTCGCCGAAGGTGGGGATAAGGAGCTCGATGCCGCAAGTCGTGTAGCCGATGCCGTGGTTCAATCTCCCGACGAGGTACGGGGCGTAGATCCCCTTCAGCGCCAGCATGCCGAGGAAGATCTGAAGATCCGTGATATTCGCCGGATCGCGCGTGAAAAGCGGTTCAATGTAGGGGGAGGCGCCGCAGGGGACGACGAAGTCCACCTGGTCCCCCGGGATGTCCACCCGAGGGAGCCGCGGGACGACCTCCCTCACCTGCGCAACGACGATACCCTGCCTGAACGCCGTGGCCTCGACGATCGTCGGCGTCTCCTCGGTGTTGTAGCCGGTGAAGATGTTCCCGTCGGCGTCGGCGAGCTCCGCGGCGACGAGGGCGACGCGGGGGGTGAGATCCACGAAGTAGCGGCCGTAGAGCTCGAGGTAGGTGTGGATCGCCCCTATCTTCACTTTCTTCTCTTTGACTATCCTCGCGATCTCCTTCGCCTGCGGACCGGAGAAGGCGAAATCGAGCCGCTCGGCGATGCCGCGGTCGAAGACCGCCACGTGCTCGGGGAGCACGACCGAGGATTGCAGCATGTGAAGGCGGTTCAGCCTCGCCGGGTCGAGGCCGGCGAGCGTCTTTGCGAGGAAGATCGCCTGCTTCTGGTTGTTCCCCTCGATATTGACCCGGTCGCCGGGGCGGATGACCGCGTAAAGAAGCCCCGCGGCGTTCTCGGGGGGGACGACCTTCGCCCCCCCGCGAATGAACGGGCGGGCCGAATTGAGACGCTGTTCGCGGTCGCGGGCGAGCGTGCGGAAATCCTTGACGGTCATGTGGGGCGGGGCCTCCTTCCGATGGCAGTTACGCGCCGTAATGTTCCGCGAAGACGAGGAGCGCCTCGCGGAAGCAGTTCATGCTCGCCCGGAGCAACCCGGCCCCGATCTGGCCGATCCCCGGCCTTTGGTGGGCGACCCCGGTGTTGATCACCGGCGTGATCCCGGTCTCGACGACCTTGCGGATATCCACGCCGGCCGGGGTGCCGCGGAAGTCGAGCGCCGGAAGCTGGTAATCCCGGTGCGACCCCCAGGCGATCTCGTACATCTCCAGGGTATAGCGGGCGGCGTCGGAGGGGGCGCCGCCCACGAACTTGACGATCGCCGGGGCCGCCGCCATGGCCATAGCCCCGATCGCCGCCGTCTCTGTGATGGTGCTGTCGCCGAGATCGCGGCAGCCGTCTTCCGCGGTAAACCCGGGGAAGTAGAGCCCCCGCGGCTCGCCGGCGGGCGCGGTGAACCACCGATCCCCAAGGCCGGCGACGCGGATGCCGATCTCAACGCCGTTTCTCGCCATGGCGCACATGATCGTGGAGCCCCGAAGCCCCTTGACGGTGTCCGCCGCCGCCTTGCACGCCGGCATCGCTAGATTCAGGAAGAAATGGTCGTTGCCGGCGATGAACCTGAAGATCTCCGCCGTCGTCTCCTTCTCCACGTCGGCCGCCAGGAGGTGCGGGGTGATCGCGCGAAGGAAAAGGCCTGTCCCGGCCACGTTCCGGTTGTGGCACTCATCGCCCATGAGCAGCGCCTGCGCGATCAGGTTCTTGATGTTGATCCCGCCGGCGATTTTCAGCGCCTTGGCGAGCGACGGGGCGAGCACGCCCGCCATCCACTTCAGCCGGGCGATCACCTCCGGGCCGTTCGCGCCGAAACGGAGCACCTTGCCCAGCCCCTCGTTCAAGGTCGCGTACGCCATATTCCCCGCGGTCTCGTTCCGTACGCAGAAGACCGGCATCGAAGGGGATATGACGCCGGCCATGGGGCCGACGGCGCAATGGTGATGGCAGGGGGAGAAGATGATCTTTCCGCTCCCCGCCAGTCGCTCGGCGTCCGCGACGTCGGCCGCCTTTCCCTCGTAGACGAGCGCACCGGCCACCGCCCCGCGTATGGGGCCGCACATCGCCTCCCAGGCGATCGGAGGGCCGGCGTGGAGGATCGTGCGCTCGCTCATCCCCGGGATAACCTCCCGCGCCGGGCGGATATCCACGAGGACCGGCTGCGCGTCCTGCATCATCTGCAGCGCCCTGTCGTTCGCCTGCCGTATCATCTCGGCCCGGGGCAGGAGGGAGTCGAGGGCCTCAAGCGCGGCTGGGTCGCCCCCTGCCGGCGGCGCCCATTCCACGTGGAGCGCCCTGGCGCCCTGCGAGGCGATGGAGGCGGTGAACGAGGCCAGGCCCATGCTGACGACGTTCGGCATGCCCTTGAGAAGCCCGGAGACCCCTTGCGTGCTCATGTCAATGCGTCCCCTTCGACGCGATGAGGCCGGCTAGGCGCGCGGCGCAAGCATTGGTCTCCATCACGCGCACCCCGGCGCGTTCCAGGGCGGCCTGCTGCCGCGCGCGGTTCTGGGGATCGGCGTCGGTTCCGGTGATGGAGGCGACGAAGGCGATGCCTCCCCTCGCGCTGTCACGCGCCTTCCGGATCGCCGGGACGAGTTCGCCTGCCGGATCGAGGTGCGCCCCGTAGCCGAGCACCACGTCGAGGAGCACCACGCCGGTCCCCGGGTCTTCCGCCTCGCGGACGATCCGCTCGCAGCGAAGCGCGAAGTCGATCATCGGGTGCGGCCTGCCGCGTGTGAACTCGTCGTCGCCGAGGTCCAAGATGCAATTCCCATCGCTTCTCCTCGGATCGGAGAGCTTCAGCTCGGGGGCAAGCGGCGTGTTGGAGCGGCACTCCCCGATGTAGGCGCGCAGCACGATGAGCGCCTCGTCGGCGAGCGTCCCCCCGGAGAAGAGGCCTCGAATGAACCTGCGCCCGGCGGGGAGCCGCCTCCGCTCCTCCTCGGCGACCGCATGAAGCGCGGGTGAGTCCACCGGCGCCGGGCGCTTGGGGCCCCCGGCGAGCTCGATCGCCATGAGCGCGGCATCCTCGAGGGTGGCCGAGAACGGGATGCCGCGCTTGGCGGCCTCGGCCGGATCGCCTTTCAAAAAATTGATCACGACCGGTTTCGAACAGTTCTTCGCCCGGTCGAGCACAGCGGCCGCGACGGATTGGGCGGGGGGCTTCGAGACGAGGACGATCAGCCTCGTCTCCGGGTCCGCGTCGAGCGCCTCTATACCCTGGAGCATGCTTATGCCGCCTACCTCCTCCGAGAGGTCTCGTCCCCCGAGGCCGATGGCGTGCGTGATGCCCATGCCCGCGTTGGAGACGATGCAGCTCACCTCCTGGATCCCGGTCCCCGACGCGCCGACGATGCCGACCGGCCCACGGTTCACGGCGTTCGCGAAGCCGAGCGCCACGCCGCCGATGATCGCAGTGCCGCAATCCGGCCCCATCACGATTAGCCCAAGTCCGCGCGCCTTCCTCTTCAGCGCGATCTCATCCTCGATCGGCACGTTGTCGCTGAAGATCATAACGTGGAGGCCGCGCCCCAGGGCGGCCTCGGCCTCGCGGCGCGCGTACGCTCCCGGGAGGGAGACGAAGAGCAGGTTCGCGTCCGGCATCGACTGAAGCGCCCCTGAGAGGGAACGCGGGGCCGGCCCCGCCCCCCCCGGCTGCGCCTCCGGCCGGCGCGACAGGAAATCCCGTAGCGCCGCCGCGGCGCCGGATGCGGCGTCCTCGCCGGCGGCACGGACCGCTATGACGAGATCCATAGGTCCCGCGGCACGCCCCTCTTCGGCGAGGAGGCCGGAGGAGGCAAGGAGCTCCTTGTTGGCGTCGGTCCCCATCATCGCGGAGACCTCCTCGACGCCCCCCCTCGCTTTCGCCTCGGCGGCGATGGACATCAGCATGACCGAATCTACGTACCGGTTTCTGATGACGATGTTCAGAAGCATGATATCCCCCCCGGGGGACTCCGGACGGCGGCCGCCCTCTTGCCGGCGGAACGGTTGGAGTATAGGAGATGAGGCGGGGCGGGAACAAGGGAAAAGAGGGCCGGGGCGGGTTGGCCGTCAGGCGGGCGGCGGGGCGTTTATGGGAGGCCGCCCCCCGGCGCGCGCCATCATGGACACGCCGGCGATGACCAGCGCTGCGCCGGCGGCGATGGCCGGCGTCAGCCCCTCGCCGAGCATCGCCATGGATGCGATCGCCCCGGATAGCGGCTGTATGAACTGGAACCCAGCCGCCGTAGACGCGTCCACGGTGTCGAGCGCCTTGTTCCACAGGATATAGGCGAGGGCGGTGTTGAAGATCGACAGGTAAAGAAGCGATCCGGCCGCCCCGGCCCCGGCGGCGCACGGACGGCCCAGGGCCGCCTCGGCGAGGGCCGGAGGGAAGAGCAGGCCCGCCGCCGCGATCACCCCCCATGCGCCGGCGACGGCGCCGCCCATCCGGCCCGCCGCCCGTTTCCCCGCCACAGTGTAGACGGCCCAGCAGACCTGGGAGGCGAAGACGAGGAGATCACCCTTGAACGCGCCGGTGCCGTCGCCCCCGGCGAAGAACGACGAGGCGGTTATGCAGATTATGCCGGCTATCCCGGCGGAAAGGCCCGCCAGCTTCCAGGCGCGGAGGGGTTCCTTCAGGATTGCCGCGGCGAGCAGGGCCGTGATGAGCGGCGGGGCCCCCGAAAGAAGCGAGCCAGAGACGCCGGTAGTTCGCCCCATCCCGAGGTTCATGAGCGCGGCGAATCCCAAGCCCCCGGTGAGGCCGAGCAGAAAGACGGTCCCCGCCTCCCTGGCCGGGATCCGGAGCCTCCCGCGCATGAACACGGCGAAGAAGAGCGCCGCGAGCGCGTAGCGGAGAAACGCGAGAGTGTACGGCGGTACGAAGCGAAGTGCGTAGCGGGTCACCGGGTAGGAGGTTCCCCAGACGGCGACTGCGGCGGCCAGCATCAGGTGCGCGGCGGCGGGCCTCGGCTTCATCGGCGACATTGTATCCTACCGTGCGCTGTATTTCATCCATACGCGCGATGGGCGGCTGGCGATTTGTGATATATTCTTCGGCGCCACGGCCGGGGCGGCGCCGGGGGCGAGTGGGGGGGGCGATGGGAAGCGGATGGATCTCTCGGACGGCGCTTGCCGCAGCGTGCGCGGCGCTCGCCGGATGCGGGGAAGGGGGGCGCGGGGATAAGGCCGCCGCGGCGACGGGGCTTCGGGTCGCCGCGGTTTTTGCGACGCCGATCGAGGAGCCGTGGGACGGCTGCATCCACAAGGCGCTCCTCCGCGCGAGGGAAGAACTCGGCGTGGGATACGAATGGGCCGAGTCGGTCGCGAATCCCGACTTCGAGCGCGTGGTGCGGGAGTTCGCGGGGCGGGGTTTTTCCGTCGTCATGGGGGACGCCTTCGGCTCCGAGGAGGCGGTCCGGCGCGCGGCGCGGGACTTCCCGCATGTCGCCTTCTGTTTCGGTTCGGGGCTGGGGCCCCAGCCGCCGAACTTCTCTGTGTTCGACAACTGGATCCATGAGCCCGCCTACCTGTCGGGGATGATAGCCGGCAAGCTGACGAAGAGCAATATCGTCGGCGCCGTGGGGGGGTATTCGGTGCCGGAGGTAAACCGCCTGGTGAACGCGTTCTTTGACGGGGCGAGGGCGGTGAACCCGGCGGTGAAGGGGAAGATCATTTTCATCAACTCCTGGTTCGACCCGCCGAAGGCGAAGGAGGCGGTCTTCGCCGCGGCGGCCCTCGGCGCCGACGTGTTCTTCGGCGAGCGATACGGCGTGATCGAAGCGTGCCGGGAAAAGAACCTGTTCGCCTTCAGCAACATGCAGCCGCAGTGGCAACTCGCCCCCGATAATGTCGTGACGGGTCCGGTCTGGGAGATGTGGCCGACCGTGCGGGAGGTGATCTCGCGCGTGAAGGCGGGCACGTACGCCGCCGAGGATTACCGGGAGTGGTCGATGATGAGGAAAGGCGGGGCGTCTCTCGCCCCGTACCACGACTTCGAGAAGAAGCTCCCCCCCAAGGTCCTCCGCATGGTCGCGGAGAAGCAGCGCGAGATCCTCGATGGGCGCTTCACCGTCCCAGTCAACGAGAAGGTCCCCGTATCAAATTGAAATCTTTGGTCTTTCTTTGGGGTCGGACCACGATATCTTGTTGCAGGACAACATGTTAGTTTAAAAACAGGCCTGAAAAAGGGCCTTAAAAGCGATTTTTGACCTCGAAAATGCATTAATGAGGAGATGTAAACCTAAAAGAATGAGCCGGATCCAGGCCTTAGACGCTAAAAACGGGCCCCAAAATCGTTTCTAAAGCCTTCATTAACCCCCCAAAAAATACTTATTATGTTGCAAGACAAAAAGATATCGTGGTCCGACCCCCAGCACCAGCACCTTGTGGAGATGCGGGGGATTGTCAAGCGATTTTATGGCAGGGCGGTGAACGACTGTGTCGATCTTACCCTGCGCCGCGGGGAAGTGCTGGCTCTCCTCGGCGAGAACGGGGCGGGGAAATCCACGCTCGTCAAGATCCTCTACGGGCTCTACACACCCGATGCGGGGAGGATCCTCATAAAGGGACAGCCCGTCTCCATCGGCTCTCCCCGGCGCGCCATGTCTCTCGGGATCGGCATGGTCCACCAGCACTTCACGCTCGTCCCAGATCTCACCGCCGCGGAGAATATCGCCCTCGCCGTGCGCGACATGCGCCGCGGCATCTTTCTCGACCTCGAGGGGGAGGAGGAGCGGATCCGCGGCTTATCCTCCCGGTACGGGATCGTCGTCGATCCGTCGAAGAAGGTCCGCGACCTCTCCGTCGGCGAGCGCCAGCGCGTGGAGATACTGAAGGTCCTCTCGCGCGGGTCGGAGATCCTAGTGCTCGACGAGCCGACGGCCGTTCTCACCCCGGGCGAGGCGGGGGAGCTCTTCAGGGTCATCGCGGCGCTGAAGCGGGAGGGGGCCGGGATCATACTCATCACCCACAAGCTCGATGAGGTGATGGCCGCCTCGGACCGCGTCACGGTGCTCCGCGGCGGAAAAGTCGTTTTCGACGGCGAGACGGGGCGCACGGACGCGCGCGCCCTCACGGCGGCGATGATTGGGGGATGGGCCCCGGCGCCCGCGCGGCGCGCCGCGCGGCCGACTGGGGGCGTTGTCCTCGAAGTGCGCGGGCTGCGGGCCCGGGGAGGGCACGGGGCAGAGACGCTCAAGGGGGTGTCGTTCGCCGTCGGGCGCGGCGAGATATTCGGCATCGCCGGGGTGTCCGGGAACGGCCAGCGCGAGCTCGCCGAGGTGCTCTCCGGCGTGCGACGCGCATCGGCGGGCTGGTTCTCGGTGAACGGTGTCCGGATGACCGGGAAGAAACCGCGGGCGCTCGCCTCGCGCGGCGTGGGGAGGATACCTGAGGACCGGATGGAGTCCGGCGCCGTGCTCGATCTCCCCCTGAAGCACAACCTCGTCCTCGAGCGGTATCATCTCCCGCCGTTCGCCCGCTGGCTCTCCCTCGACGACGGCGCGGTCGAAGCGCACGCCGAACGGCTCATCGCGGAGTACGGCATCCGGGCGC
>CALLYX010000045.1 GCA_937858775.1 uncultured bacterium
CCCCTGCACCCGTCGGGACGGCGAGTCCATGATGGCGCGGATCGCCGGCGGCACCAGCACGTGCGAGACCAGCAAGGAGAAGTTGTCGAGTCCCATCTGCTTGGCCAGGGTTACCGTCATGGCGTTGGCGGGCGCGGTCGTCTCGAAACCGATGCCGAAGAACACGACCTGCTTGTTGGGATTGGCCTGGGCGAGCTTCACCGCATCGAGGGGGGAGTAGACGATGCGGATGTCACCGCCCTCGCTCTTGATGCGAAACAGGTCGGTACTCGAGCCGGGCACCCGGATCATGTCGCCGAACGAGCAGAAGATCACGTCGGGTCGCGCGGCGATGGCTAGGGCTCGATCGATCGTCTCGAGCGGCGTGACGCAAACGGGGCAGCCCGGACCGTGGATGAGCTCGACCCCGTCGGGGAGGAGCTGATCGATGCCGTTGCGGATGATGGTGTGCGTCTGGCCCCCGCACACCTCCATGATCGCCCAGGGCTGCGTGACCGTGTGCCGGATCTCCTCCAGGAGGCGACCGGCCAGTTCCGGGTCCGAGAACTCGTCCAGGTACTTCATGGTCCCTACCGGGCGTCGAACGTGACGCCCAGCTCCTCGTCGAGCAGCCCCACGCTCCGGAACAGCTCGAGGGTCTCAAGGGCGGACTTCTCGTCGAGCTTGGTGAGGGCGAAGCCCACGTGGACGATCGTGTAGTCACCCACGGTGACATCCGGCACGTATGCCAGGCAGACCTCCTTGCGGACACCTCCGAAGTCGACGGTCGCCATGCGGGTGCCGTTGGCCTCCCACACTTCCTCGATCCTGCCGGGCACTCCCAGGCACATATCCCTAGCCCTCTCTCGTGCGCACGTGTCCGGCATCGACGGCGCCGCCGGCGGCCGCCACGGCCGCCTGTCCCAGCGCAAGCCCGCCGTCATTCGGCGGGACCCGCTCGTGCACGAGGACGGTGAAGCCCTCACGCCGTAGCCTGCCCTGACATGCCGCCGTTAGCACGGCATTTGCGAAGACTCCTCCGGTGAGGCCGACGGTGTCCACCCCGAGCGTGCTCCGCAGCTCGATCGCCGCCTGCTCCACGGCGCCGGCGATGCCGAGCTCGCCGGCGAGCGCCTTCAACCGCTCGTCGGTGTCGCCCTCGTCCGCGCGCCGGGCCGGGGGGGGGCCGTCGCCGACGATGCGGACCCGCAGGCGCGGGAACGATGCAACGGCGCGGCGGGCCGCGCGGAGGAGGATATCCACCCCCTTTACGCGGGTGAGGCTCCCGATATAGCCTACAGTGACGCTCCCCCTCCCCCCGCGCCCGCCGTCGGGGGGGCTGAAACGCTCCGCGTCCACCCCATTATATACGATCCTCACCCTGGACGGGGGAACCCCCTCCTCCCCGACGACGTAATCCCTCACCGCCGCCGAGTTCCCGACATGCAGGTGCGCGAAGGCGTTCGAGAACCTGCGTGCGATCCTGTATTTCCGGGCGGTCCAATACGCCCCCACCGCCCTTCTCCCCGCGAGGACGAGCGGAACCCCGGCGAGGCGCGCCGGAGGGACGCCGAAGACCTGGGCCGAGAAGAGATATGCGTGAACGACGTCGATCGCCTCCCGCCTCAGGCGCGCGACGTAACGCGCGCAGGCGCGCGCCGCGGCGGGCCCGTAGATCCTGTCCAGGCCGAGCGCCCCTACCGGATAACCCTCGGCCTCAAGGCGCTCCCCGAGCGGGCCCTTCTCCTGGAGGCAGAGCAGCCCGGGGGTGAAGCGGCCGCGGTCGTGCCCGCGCACCATGTTCGCGATATGCGTCTGCGTCCCGGCGCATATCATCGTGTCGACGAGATAGAGGACCTTTATCACCGCGGCGGCCCCCCCCGCGCGGCGCACTGCGCGCAGATACGCCTCAGTTCCAGCGCGCAATCCAGCCACCGCCTCCGCGACACCAGCGCCCTCCCCGCCTCCCCCATCCGCTGCCTGAGCCCGCGGTCGCCGAGGAGCTGCCTCAGGCGCATGGATAGCTCCCCCGCCCGCGATGGGTCGACCAGGAACCCTGTCTCGCCGTCCGAGACGGAGTCGGCGGTCCCCCCCGCCATCCCGGCTATCACCGGCCGCCGGAGGGCGGCGGCCTCGAGCAGGACGATGCACGCCCCCTCGGTGTCCCCGTCCGGCATCTCCCGGTTCGGCATCACGAAGACGTCGCAGGCGGCGTAGCACTCCAACAGCTCCTCCCTGTCGACACGCCCCGCGAAGATCACCGAGCGCCCTATCCCGGCGTCCCGCGCGGCCCGACGCAACGCCGCCTCCGCGGGCCCCCGCCCGACGATCAGATAGGCCACTCCCGGAAAATCGCGGGCCAGGGAGGGGAGCTCCCGCAGAACATCCGCGTGCCCCTTCCGGTCGACAAGGCGGCCGACTGTGAGGAGGAGCGGCCCGCCGCCGATTCCGTACCGCGCGCGGGCGGCGGCCGGGTCCGGTTCGCACGAGAGAAAGTAGTCGTCCACGGCCGGGGGCAGGAGGTGGATCCTGGACGGGTCGACGCCCAGGCGCAGCGCCTCGTCCCGCGGCGGCGTCGCCGAGGCCACGACCGCGCCGGCGCCGGCGAGTATGGACCGCATAATCCCCCCCGCCGCGCCGAGACGCTTGAGGACGCTCACCTCCTCCCCGTGCACGTAGACGACGTACGGCACGCGCCAGATCCGGCCGAGCGCGCGGCCGACGCACGCGGTCGGGAATATCTCGCCGCAGACCACGGCCCCGGGGCGGTGGCGCACCATGGCGCGCGCCCCCCTCATGAACATCTCCGCGTAGACGCCGAGCATGGAGAAGGGCGGCCGCCCGGGGAGGCTCGGGAAGAAACCACGCTCGACGCTAAGCCCCTCGCGCCGGTCGAAGTCGCGCCACCCGGGGCGGCGCTTCGTGATCAGCCGGATCTCCCCCGGCGGGAAGTGCGCGATCGTGTGGAAATAGAGCAGGCGGGAACCGCCGTAGTGCGGCAGGAAATCGTCCGTCAACCAGAGGATCTTCATCCCGATGCGCCCGCATTTCCGTCGCCGCCGCGATGCCGGGCGGCCCGGCGTCAGAGGTTCGGCTTCTGCGACTCGATCCAGTCGCGGAGCAGGCGTATACCCTCGTCCCTGCCCACCGCGGGCTCCCACCCGAGATCTTCCCGCGCCCTCCGGATGTCGCTGACGTAGATCGGCTGGTCCCCCGGGCGCCATTTCGCGTACGACGGCTTCACGGCGTAGCCGAACTCCCGCCGCATGATCTCGATGAGTTCCATGAGGGAGAGGGTGTTCCGCTCGCCCCCGCCGATGTTGTAGACGCGCCCCTGCACGGAGCGGATGCGTTCGGCCGCGGCGCGGAACGCCCGGATGAGATCGTCGACGTAGAGGATGTCTCGGACCTGTTTGCCGTTGCCGTAGACGGTGACCGGCCTGCCCTTGGCCCCGGAGATGAGAAAGTGGGCGACCCACCCCTGGTCCTCGTTTCCGAACTGGCGGGGGCCGTAGATGCACGACATCCTGAAGACCACCGTCGGCAGGCCGTAGATGCGCGCGTAGTCCCGCACGTACTGGTCCGCCGCGCCCTTGGAGCAGCCGTACGGCGAATGGAAGTCGAGCGGCCTCTCCTCGGACACCGCCGCTATCCCGCCCGCGAAACGGCACCGCGTCTCCTCCTCTACCACCTCGAGATCCTCCATTCCGCCGTAGACCTTGTTGGTCGAGGAGACGATGAACGCCGGCCTCGCCCCGCTCAACCGCGCCGCCTCCAGCACGTTGAACGTCCCGAGGGCGTTCACCTCGAAATCCGGCCTCGGATCCTCGACCGAGGTGGTCACCGCGACCTGGCCGGCCAGGTGCAGGATCAACCCCGCCCCCTCCACCGCGCGCCGGGCCGCGCCGACGTCGCGCACGTCCCCCTTCACGAACTCTATCCGGTCGCCCCAATTCCGGCGGAGCCACTCCAGGTTCCTCTCCGTGCCGCGGCGGGAAAGGTTGTCCAAGATGCGCACCCGCTCGCCGCGCCGCGCCATATCGGCCGCGGCATTGCTCCCGACAAAGCCGGCGCCGCCCGTGATCAATGTCAACGATCCCATGGTCCTCCTCCTGTGCCGCCCAGCTTCCCGGCGCTCGCCCGAGGGAGCGGGCTTCGATAGCATATCATACTCCCCCCTCCCGGTCTCCCGGCCGGCGCCGCGCAGGCGCGCCCGCGGCCGCGTCAGAGGAGGCGCTCGTAGAGATCCATCGTCTCCGCGGCGGCCCTCTCC
>CALLYX010000046.1 GCA_937858775.1 uncultured bacterium
CCCGAGGAGCATCATCGTCGCCACGACGAGGGTGTTGATCGTATCCAACGCCACCGCCCGGTCGGCAGCGGTGGGGCCAATCGAGAGCCGCACCATGCACACGAGGATGGACACGAGGAGGGCCACCTTCCTCTCGAGCCGGCGGAGCAGTCGCTTGAACTCCGGGTCCCCGCGCAGGAAGGCGAGGTCGCGGTCCGCCGCGAGGTGGGCGATGTCGCAGTAGCCGAGCTCGATCGACCGCGCGAGGCTGTCGAGCGCCTCTTTCCTGCGCCTGGAGAGGCTGAAGCTGCACGCCAGGTTGTAGTGGACGATGGGGTCGGAGGGGCGCAGCCGGCTGAGCCGCTTGTCCACCTCCAAACCCTCCGCGTAGAGCCCCTTCTCCGTGCACGCCTCCCCCAGGAGCATCAGCGCGTCGACATACTCCGGCGCCTGCGCTACAATAGCGCGGTAGAAACCGATCTCGAAATCGAGATCGTCTCCCTTGCCGCGCGGGGGGGTGCGCGGCCGTTCCCCGTATCTCACGATTTAATTCGATAGCAGGTTTTCGGGGCGATGTCAAGGAAGCCGAGATCCACGGAACAGCGATGGGGGCGGCGCATGGCCGGAGTGCAGGCCTATCTCGACGCCCACCGCGAGGAGTTCCTCTCCGAACTGGCCGGGCTCTGCCGCATCCCCTCCACGGAGCACGATCGCGCCGCGCTCGGCGCGGCGGCCGCCGAGTCCGCCCGCCTTCTCTCCCGCGCGGGGGCCTCCGCGCGGATCATCGAGGTCGATGGGGGCCCACCGGTCGTCTACGCGGAGGCCGGGGAGGGGCCGAGGACCCTCCTGATCTACAACCATTACGACGTCCAGCCGCCCGAGCCGCTCGAACAGTGGGAGAGCCCACCGTTCGAGCCGGCCGTGCGGGGCGGCCGGTTCTACTGCCGGGGCGCGAGCGACAACAAGGGCAACCTGGCGGCGCGCATTCACGCCGTGCGCGCGTGCATGGATCTGGCGGGCGGCCTCCCGCTCAAGGTGAAGTTTCTCGTCGAGGGGGAGGAGGAGACCGGTTCCGCGCACCTGGGCGGTTTCGTCCGCCGCCACGCGGATATGTTGAGGGCCGACGGCTGCCTATGGGAACTTTCATGGAAAGACCCGTCCGGGCGGCCGATCCTGAGCTGCGGCGTCAAGGGGCTCTGTTACGTCGAGCTGGTCGCGCGGGGCGCGCGGCACGACCTGCACAGCTCGTACGCCAGCATAGTCCCGAACCCGGCCTGGCGCCTCGTCTGGGCGCTCGGCACCCTTCTCGATCCCGACTACAAGATCACGATTGACGGCTGGATGGAGGTGGCGCGCCCGCCGGGGGAGGCGGTGGAGCGGATCCTCAGGGAGGTTCCGTTCGACGCGGACGGTTTCATGAGGACGCACGGCCTCGACTCCCTTGTCAAGGGGGCGCGCGGCACGGCGCTGGCCTGGGCGTATCTCACCTCGCCGACGTGCACGATATGCGGCCTCCGCGCCGGCTATACCGGCGATGGATCCAAGACGGTGCTGCCGGCGGAGGCGGTCGCCAAGCTGGATTTCCGCCTCGCGCCGGGCATGACGCCGGGAAAACTGCTCCGCTTCCTCCGGGCGCACCTCGACCGCCGGGGCTTCGGCGACCTGGAGATACGGCAGCACGGCGGCTTCATGCCCGCAGCCACCGACTCCGAGGACAGGATCGTCCGGGCCGCCGTGGAGGCCTGCCGCAAGGCGTGCGGGCGCGAGCCGATCCTGTACCCGATCGCGGCGTGGAGCGGGCCGGTCCACGACGTCTGCGCCCCCCTCGCCCTGCCGATGGTGTCGTTCGGCGTCGGGAACGCCGACTCGGGCGACCATGCCCCGAACGAGAACATTCTCGTCGACGACTACTTCGAGGGGATACGCTGCGTGGAGGCGTTCATGCGGCGCTACGCGGCGGCGTGAGGGCCGGGGGCGCTCTTCCCCCTCCCCGGGATCAGTTGTCCCGGAGGTTCCGGGGGGCCCCGGCGAGGATCCGGCGGAGGAGGCGGGCCTGGCGCAGCTCCCCCTCGAGGAGCCGCTCGAGCCGTTCGAGCCGTTCCTCCACGCCCGCCGTCTCAAGGATCCGCTGTTTCAGGTGGGGGTCGACGCTCAGCCCCGCCGCGATCGGGTCGCCGGCGATCTCCGGATCCCCAAGCCCCTCGATGCGCTCGATGAAGTCGCGCGCCCCGTCGCCGGCGAGCGCGCGGAAGAGCGAGACGAGGCGGATGCGGAGGGCGCCGGCGCGGGCGGGATCCGCGGGGGCGGATTGCATCGGCTCGATCTCGGCCATTGGATACGGGCGGCGCCGGATGTAGCGCCGGATCGTCACCCGGGCGATCCCGCCCACCAGGACGCGCGCGCAAGAGTCGGGGAGGCGCATGACCGTCGTAACCCTCCCGATCCCCGCGGTGGAATAGGTCGGGGCGTCGAGCAGGCTCTTCGGGGCGCCCTTCCGCATGAGCACCACGGTCATGAGGCCGTCCCCCTTCAGGCACTCCTCGAGCATGAGCCGGTATTGCGGCTCGAAGACGAAGAGGGGGAGGATGGTGTTGGGGAATAGGATTGCGTCGGGGAGCGGGAATACGGCGCTCCTCGAAGGCGGCTCGAAGGGCGGGCGGACCGGGGTGTCGTTCATTCCTCCTCCTCATCATCCACTATACACCATGCGGCCCCGGCGTCAAAGGGGCCGGGGCGGACGGAAGACGGCGCGTTCCGCCGCCGTCGCCGCGGAGGCGCGCGGCTTCTCCACGGCGCGCCGCCTGTGATAAGATATCCACGCCCACGGGTTTTCGCGGATCCCGGCGCCGTGTGCGCGGCGGGCGTATTCCGTAGAGGGCGGTATTCGGAAAGGAGGCCCGCCATGCCGGCATTGACGTTTCTCGGGCACGCGGCCTTCGCGCTGGACCTCGCGAAGGCGCGGCTGCTCATCGACCCGTTCCTGACCGGGAACCCGCTCGCCCGCGCGAAGCCGGAGGAGACCGCCGCCGACTACATCCTGCTCACGCACGGCCACCCGGACCATGTCGGCGACGGCGTGGCGATCGCGCTCCGGACGGGCGCAACGATCGTCGCACCGTTCGAGCTGGCGACATGGTGCCAGGGGCAGGGGGCGAAGGCGCACCCGATGCATATCGGCGGGGCGCACGACTTCCCGTTCGGCCGCGTCAAGCTCACCATCGCCGTCCACGGTTCCGGATACCCGACGGAACACGGCATCCTCTACATGGGGAACCCGTGCGGCTTCCTGATCGCCGCGGACGGGAAGACGGTCTACCACGCCGGCGACACCGGGCTCTTCTACGACATGAAGCTCATCGGGGAGACGAACCGGATAGACGTCGCCCTCCTGCCTATAGGCGGCAATTTCACCATGGACGTCCCCGACGCCGTCAGGGCGGCGGTGCTGCTCGGGGCGGGCTTGAGCATACCGATGCATTACGGCACCTTCGACGTGATCGACGCCGATCCCGCCGCGTTCGTAGAGGGGGCGGCCGCGAAGGGGTTGCGGGCGATGGTCCTCGGGGTGGGGGAGCGGGCGGAGATCTGATAGCCGGCGGCGGTCCCTTGATGCCGGGCGGCCGGGGGCGGCGCCGCTGGGGGGGGCGATATTTCGCTTGCCGCGCCCGCCGGCGGGCGGCTACCATGATCGGAGGCACCAGGGGGAGGACGACATGGAAGCACGGATAACGCTCACCGGCGCCGAGAAGAGGCTGATGAAGGCGATCCTCGCGTCGAGGGGGATCGGGCGCGAGAGGCGCATCGCGCTGTTCGCATGGTCCGTGGTGGCGCCCGCGGGATGCGCGGCGGTGCTGCTCTGGGGATACCGCGCCCATCTGCTCCGGGAGAGCATCGTCCCGGCGATCGGCCTCGCCGGCCTCATCTCCGCGATCGGCTACGCGCGGTTGATGCACTACCGGCTCTACCGGATCATCAAGTCCCTCTCCGGCGAAAACGGCCCCGGCGCGGGCCGCTGAGGCGGCCGCGGCGCATGCCGCCGCGGCGGGATAGGCCCCGGCCCCCGGGGCCGTCCCGCGCACCCCCCGTCGCTTTCCTGGGTTCGGGCGATTCCCGGGGACGGGCCCCGAAAACGAAAAAGCCGCGGCTCCCCCGGCCCGCGCCGGCGGCGGCGATGCCGGGCGTCCATGACGCCGCCCTGCGCGTCACAAAACCCGTGACACCGGCCTCCGCGCTGCAATAGAATGTCGGCGGCCGGGCTTTTGGAACGGAGGAACGATGACTACGAAGAACGGGCCCACAGCGCTGATCCTCGTGCTCGACGCAGTCGGGGTGAGGACGCTCGACTACCTGCTGGGGAAGAGCAGCCGGAAGATCGCGCTGCCGCACCTCGAGACGCTCGGGCTCGGGAACATCCTCGACGAGCGCTTCCGCGGCGAGATACGCCCCAATCCCGGCGCGCAGTTCGCGCGCACTGTCATGCAGGCCTCCGCCTATCCCGACAGCACCATAGGCCACCGGGAGATGGTCGGCGTGATAGACCGCCGGAGATACGAACTCTTCCCAGACGGTTTCCCCGCCGGGTACGTCGAGCGGCTCGAGAAGGCGATCGGCCGGAAGGTCTTCTTCAACAGGATGGCGGGCGGGATGGAGGCGATCCAGGCCAACCGCGAGGAGCACGAGCGGACCGGCCGCCCGATCCTCTACGCGAGCAAGTGCGATCCGGTCCTGCAGCTCGGGATGAACGAGACGGTGATCCCGGTGCCCGAGCAGCACCGGATCGTCGACGCCGCCTTCGCGCTCGCGCAGGAGATGGGCGTGCGCATCACCCGCGTCATAGGCCGCTCCTACGTGATGAAGGACGGGGCCGTCTTCCGGACCCCCAACCGGCACGACTGCACGCTCCCTCTCACGCAGCCCACCCTCATCGAGATCGCGTCGCGCCGCGGCGTCCGGACGGTGAGCGTCGGGAAGACGGCGGAGCTGGTCGGGGCGCGCTTCGACGAGAAGGTCAAGCTCACCGACCCGGAGTCGCTGGACCCCGCCTGCGGCTACCGTTTCGTGGACGCCAAGAGGCGCGACACGAACCCGTACTCGATCCAGGGCACCCTGGAGGCCCTCGACGCCGCCCGGATCGCGGAGCGCCCCGGGGGGAGCTTCATCTTCGCCAACTTCGTCGACGCCGACAGCCTCTTCGGCCACACCCGCGACGTCGAGGGGGCCCTCTCCTCCGTGCAGGAGTTCGACCGGCAGCTGCACCGGATCAAGGCGAGGCTCCGCCCCGGCGACCTGGCAATCGTCACGGCGGACCACGGCATGGAGCACAGGGCCGACTACGGCTACCACAGCCTGGAGCCGATGCCCATGCTCGCGGAGAGGGTGGGGGGGCCGTTCGGCCTCGGCGTCTTCAGCAGGGACACGCTCGCGCTCGCCGGCTATCTTGTCGCGCAGCTTTTCGGCTGCGCGGAGGAGTACGTCGCCACGTGCGGGCTGGGGGCGTTCGTGTGAAACACGCGGCCGTGTACACGGCCGGCAGGAGGAGGTGTGCCATGATCCGTCACGCGATAGCCGCGGCGTGCTCCGCGGCGCTATGTCTGCCGGCGCTCGCGGGCGCGCAGGCCCCGGAGGTCAAGAGCGCGGCGGGGATCCGGAAGGCCGAGGCGATCATCAAGGAGACGAAAGAGGCGCCGGCCGCGTACGCAAAGGCCACGGATCTCATCAAGGCGGGGAACGAGGCCCTCAAGAAGGGGGAGGAGGATAACGCCTACTGCCTCTTCGAGGAGGGGGTGATGGGCCTCAACACCCTCAAGGAACAGTACCCCGGCTGGGAGCCGGAGACTGTGATGAAGCAGATCAAGAACACGCTCGAGGTGAAGGACAAGCTCGTCGCCGCCACCTGCAAAAACCTGGAGGAGATGAAGGAGGCCCGCTTCCGCTACACGACGTGGCAGAGGCAGGTCGTCATGCTCCGCAAGCTCGACCTGATCCAGGCCCAGCTCGACAGGATGGAGAAGACCCAGGAGCAGGACGACGAGTACATAAAGGATATCAGGGACAAGATCGTCAAGTGACCGCCCCGCGGGGCGCGGGGCCGTCCCCCAGCCGTACGGATAGAAACGCGACCATGGCGCAGCCGGCCGCGGAGAAGGCGGCGGCTGTGCCGAACGCCCACGCCGCCCCCGCCCACTCCCACAGCAGGCCCACGTAGGCGCTCGATGCCATGTCCCCCGCGGCGTTCGCCGCGGCAAGGAGGCCGAGGCCGTAGCCCCGAACCGAACGCCTCAGGAGCTGCGACACGCACGCCTTCTCGACCGTCTCCTCGACCGCGATATACGCCCCGGAGACGACGAAGGCGGCCGCGAGCGCGCCGATCGACCCGCCGTGGAGGCAGAGGATCAGGTTGCAGAGCGCGCCGAGGCCGTAACCGGCGGCGAGCACGCGCAGCCTGTTCCACCGGTCGGCGGCCCGTCCCGCGGGGAAGGTGGAGGCGGCGCTCACCGCGTTGTGGAGGACATATAGGAGGATGGGGAGGCCCAACCCCCACGCCCCCCGGGCCCGCGCCCCCGCGGCGCGCGCCGCAGCGAGTATAAGGA
>CALLYX010000047.1 GCA_937858775.1 uncultured bacterium
GTCTACGCCGTGCTCTACCGCGGGAAGAATCCGGCCGACGGCGTGCGGGAGCTCATGATGCGGCGCCCGCGCGCCGAGCTTGACCGGTATCGGGGCGTCGGGACCGGGTGGGGGGGCAGGGGATGAGACAGCGCTTGGCTTTCGCGGCCGCCTGCGCGGCCGTCGCCGCCGCGGCGTCGGCCGCGCATGTCAGCGTGCCGGGAAACGCTGCGTGGACGGACACCGGGGTGGACGTAACCGCCGGGGAAGCGCTTTCGATCAGCGCCTCCGGCGAGATGGAGATCTCCCGCCGCGGGTACGCCGGAAGGGACGGACTCGAGCGGCTGGTCGGGCCGCAGGGGACGTATCTCTACGACACGGCCGTGAAGGGGAAGGAGTTCCCGCTGCCTGCAGCGGAAAGGGGCCCGGCCCCGTGCTACGCGCTGATCGGCCGGATAGGGGCCGCGGGGGAGCCGTTTCTCGTCGGCCGGGAGTACCGCGCCGCGGCGCCCGTCTCAGG
Source organism: uncultured bacterium (assembly GCA_937858775.1). Lineage (GTDB taxonomy): Bacteria > Auribacterota > Tritonobacteria > UBA1439 > UBA1439 > UBA1439. Next base: position 500 of record CALLYX010000047.1, read on the forward strand.
AAGGCTGTTCCTCGGGGTGAACGATTTCGACGTCGGGGACAACTCCGGCGGCTTCAGCGCCGATATCGCGGTCGGCTCCGCCGCGCGGGCGCGGGGCGGCGGGCCGGACGCCGTCGTCTACCGCGCAATCGACCTCCCCGAGGGGCGCCCCGTGAAGGACGCCAACGTGGTTATCATCTACGTCGACGGCCTGCGCTACGACGTCCTGCGCGAGATGGCCGGCGAGGGGTACCTCCCGGCGATCAAGGAGGTTTTCTTCGACCGCGGCACGGACTTCGCGAACGCCTTCACCGGTTTCCCATCCAGCACGCTCGCGAGCAACTCCACGATGTACACGGGCGTCTTCACCAGCCGCACCGGGATCAAGGGCAACAACTGGTTCGACCGGAAGCGCCGCAGGGGCGGCACCTACCTTGAGCCGTTCGGCGCGACCGTTGCCGCCGACGCCCTGCGCCCCGCGGGGATCCGCCGCCTCGGCGTCATGCTGCGGCGGGGGGCGCGCGCCCTCGCCCCCGGCGGGCGCGGGAGGAACGCCGCGGAGCGGAGGGGGGAGATCCCGCTCCTTCAGGATTACGTAAAGGGGGCCGGCATGGAGTATTACACCACGATACAGCCGATCCTCCCCATCTCCCCCCCGAATCGCTACGAGGTGGACGGCTCCACCGTCGTTCCCCCGTTCATGATGCACCGCGCCATGGAGTACGTCGACGAGATAAACACGCGGTACGGCCTCGATATGGTCGTCCGGCGTGACGCGCGCGTCATGAACTTCTGGTTCCCGGGCCTCGACAACACCTGCCACGACAGCCCCAGGGCGCAGTTCGGGGACGGCCGCAGGGCGCTCTGCGCCGTCGACCGCTCCGTGGCCGCGATCGTGGCCGAGCTGAAACGCAAAAAGATGTGGGACCGCACATATATGATCCTCCTTGCCGACCACGGCACCGCGGGGGGAAAGAACTCGGTGATACAGAAGGTCGATCTCGGCCGCGACATCTTCCACGACGCGCAGAACGGCCTGGGCGTCGACGTCCGCTGGTACGACGACCAATACCTGCGGGAAGGGGCGAAGACGGACGGCTTCGCGTTCATCGACCACGGGGAGGGGGAGTGCGCCGTCTACCTGCCTTACGCCTCGATCGAATCCGGCGATTGGCTCCGCAGGAACAACCTATACCGGCTCCGGCGGTACCGCTGCGGCTCGGCGGGCGGCGAGACGGACCTGATCGAGAAGTTCCTCGGCTGGGACCTCGGCGGGCAGAACCTCTATCCCGGCGAGGTGTGCGACCGCCCGGTCGCCCAAGTGCTGGTGAGGCTCGACGACCGCCGCGCCGCGGTGTTCGGCCAGCGCGGCACCTGCGCGGTGATAGAGCGGGGGACCGGGGGGAACGGCCGGCCGCGCTACCGGTACCTGCCGGTGACGGGGATCTCCTGCACGCCCGAAGGCGAGGTGCGCCTCGGGGGGGCCGCCGGCGACGATCCCTTCGGCTACCTGAAGGCGGGGATAGACGGCGCGTGGATGGGCGAGTTCCGCTCGGAGCGGGAGTGGCTGGAGGCGACGAAGTTCTGCGCCTACCCAGACGCCGTCGTCTCCGTATCGAACCACCTCGCCTGGGACGACAGGATCGCTGGAAGGGAGCGGCGCTACTCCCCGGATATGGTGCTCTGCGCCGCGAACGGATGGTCGTTCGAACCGCCGGGGGAGCCGTCCGGGGCGCACGGTTATCTCGACTACGAGACCGCCCACATCCCGTTCCTGGTGACCGGGCCGAACGTGCGGGGCGGGATAGTCGTCTCCAACGCCGTGCGGACCTCGGACATCGTACCGACCGTTCTCCACCTCCTCGGCATCCGTTCCGACCCGTCCGCCTTCGACGGCAAGCCCGTGGCCGGATTCCTGAAGGCCGACGGGGAGGACGCGCCGCCGAGGGAGGGGGAGTCGCTGGAGGCGCTCATGGCGAAGCTCCCCTACGGCGCGCGGCGGGCCGACCGGACGGACATTCTCGCCGAGTACGAGCGCCGCGCGGGGGATAAGAAGCCCGCCTTCCTGGTCCCCGATACGCGTTACAAGGGGCACGACCTCAAGAGGCCCACCGATATCCACGTCCTGGGGGCCGACATCTTCGGGATCATGAACCGCGAGGTGTTCTCGGACCTCGACAACCTCTACGACCTGGCCTGCCCCGGGGAGAGGAGGCGCCCGATCCGGACCGGCGTCCGGAAGCTCGCGGCCGGTTACGACCGGCTCCCGGACAGGTACCCGAAGGAGCGCGTGCGCGAGCTCGTCTTCGCCCTCCAGATACCGCATGTCACCCTCGGAGAGGTCCCGTCGGTGATCTTCCTGAGCTGGACCGGCCTCGCGGGGCGGGGGGTCTTCCTCAGGGCGGGCCTGCTCATAGAATGGATCGAGCATCTCTTCTCCGACACGGACCGCGCCCTGCTCTATCCCGCGGGGGGGCCGGACGTCCGGGTCGTCAGCAACGCGAACTACCTATTAGGCGGCGTGCGGCTCACGCTCGACGCGGTCTCGTGGGGGACGACGTATTACGTCGGGAACGCCCTCTACGACGGGATCTACCGGGTCGAGAAATGGAACGAGCGCGCGCGGCGGCGGTGGGGGCGGCCCGGGTGATATGCTGGACTTCCTTGCCGGCTACGCGATTTTTGTCTTCGTCGCATCCGTCCACGAGTGCGCGCATGCCTGGGCCGCGGAGCGGTGCGGCGACCCCACCGCCCGGGCGGCGGGGAGGGTGACGCTCGACCCCCGCGCGCACATCGACCCGATAGGGACGGTCCTGATACCGCTCTCCCCCCTCATATTCTCCATCCTCGGCGCCGGCGGCCCGCCGGGGGGGTTATGCTTTTTCGGCTGGGCCAGGCCGGTCCCCGTCAACCCGACCCGCCTCGGGAGGAGCCGGATGGCCTCCATCGCGGTCAGCCTCGCGGGCTGCGCCTCCGGTTTCCTTATCGCCGCCGCCGCGGCGCTCCTGCTCCGCGCGGCGGGCCCGCTCTTCCGCGGCCCCGGCGCGCACGCCGGGGTGGTCTCGGAGACGCTCCTGCGGCTGGCATCGGTCAGCATATTCCTGGGCATCTTCAATCTCGTCCCCATTCCGCCCCTCGACGGGTACCACGTGCTGACGACGCTGATCGGGGTCGATCCGGGGAAAAGCGGGGCCTTCCTTGCGGCGAGCGGGCCGTGGCTCATCCTCATCCTGATCAACACCCCGTTCCTCGCCGGGGGGCTCGGGGCCGGATTCGCGGCGGCCTGGAGGGGGGTATTCCTCCCCCTGGCCGGGATGTGAGCGGTCCGGCCGCGTTTTACGGTGGCCCGCGGGGGGGATAGGTGCTATCATGGCGGCTCACCGCTTTGATGGCGGGGCGTGGCGCAGTCCGGCTAGCGCGCTTGCTTGGGGTGCAAGAGGTCCCGGGTTCGAATCCCGGCGCCCCGACCATTGACGCGGTTCCCGCGCGCTAGGCCGCATCCGCGGCATGGCCATCCCCGGAACGGCGGCCGCGCGGGCGGCGCATCGGCGGCTGGGGGCCCCCATGGCGCTCAACAGGAAGATACTCCTAATCGTATCCACGGCCCTCTTTCTCCTCATCGGCGCCCTTTCCGTCGTCTCGCACAGGATCATCCTCCGCAGCGCCCTGGCCATCGAGCGCTCCCACGCCGGGGAGGACGCAATGGCGGCGCGCGAATCCTTCCTGTCGGGGCTCGACCGGTTGGAGATGGCGCTCCGCGAATTCGCCGCCTCGGACCGCGCCTGCGCGCTTATCGGCGCACCCGCCGGGAACGCGAGCTGCGCAAATGCCGAGCCGGCCGACGAGACGTTCAAAGAGCATGAGATAAACCTCCTCCTTCTCATGGACATGGACGGACGGGTCGTGTACGCCAAGGCCTACGACCACCTCCGCAGGTCCGCGGTCACGGCGCCGAAAGAGATCCATTCCCATCTCGGGGCGGGCTCCCCCTTGCGCCTCGGCGGCGCGCCGGGTTCCTCTCTAGCGGGGATCATCCTTCTGCCCGAGGCGCCTATGCTCGTCGCCGCGCGCCAGATCCTCTTCGGCAAGGGCGCGTCCCCGGCGCGGGGCGTCGTCATCGCCGGCCGCTATCACTATCCCGAAAAGGAGCGGGGGTTTGAGCGCCGCGGCGGACATCTGTTATCGACATACCGCGCGGACGACCCGGCCCTTCCGCCGGATGTCCGCGAGGCGGCGGGGCAGCTCACGCCGCGGAATCCCGTGCTGATTCGACCCGCGGGCCCCGGCGTCCTCCATGCCTACACGACCGTGCGCGATCTCCACGGCGGGCCGGCCGTCTATCTGCGTCTCCGGATGCCGAGGGAGATCTACATGGAGGGAAGAAGGGATATCGTCATGTTCGTAGCGGCGCTCGCCGCGGTCGGTGTGGCCGCCGGGGCGCTGATCGCCGTCATCCTGCGGCGGCAGGTCATCTCCCGGCTGG
>CALLYX010000048.1 GCA_937858775.1 uncultured bacterium
GATCGCCGACGGCATCGCGTACATCTTGCGTCGCTTGGGCAAGGGCCCTCTCTGTGTGCGGGCGGTTGTCGAGGATACCCGACAACTCACCTTTGCCTCGCTTCTATAAAAAACGGGGAAAGTCCTGTTCCGCTTACCGCTCGACAGGGGCGCCGAAATGCGGCAGAATACCGGGCATGAAAGTGTTCCTCGGCAATCCGCCGTGGCGCAAGCCGGGCTTCTACGGCGTGCGCGCCGGCTCCCGCTGGCCCCATTTCGAGCCGGAGTGCAGCCGCTACATGCCTTTCCCGTTCCAGCTCGCCTACGCGGCGGCGATCCTCGAGCGGGACGGCTTCGAGGTGCGCCTCGTGGACGGCGCGGCCGAGCGCATCTCCGACGAGGCGTATCTCGACCGGCTCGCGGCCTTCAACCCGGCGCTCGTCATACATGAGATCTCCACGATCTCGTTCGAGCAGGATATGAAGATCATAGGCGCGGTCCGCCGGCGGCTGGGGCCCGGGGCCGCGGTCGCCGTCTGCGGCCTCCACGCCCACGCGCACTCCCCCGATTTCCTGGCCGCCCAGCCGGCTGTGGACTACTCCATGATCGGGGAGTATGAGTTGACGGCCCTCGAACTCGCGCGCCGCCTCGCGGCGGGGAGGCCGGCCGACGGCGTGGAGGGGCTCGTCTACCGCGACGGTGGAGGCGCCCCGCGCGTCGACCGGCGCAGGCCCCTCATCGCGGACCTCGACTCCCTCCCCTGGCCCGCCCGGCACCTCCTCCCGATGGGCGCCTACCACGACACCCCCGGCGGGATTCCAGAGCCGAGCGTGCAGATGTGGGCCAGCCGCGGCTGCCCGTTCCGCTGCAACTTCTGCGCCTGGCCCCAGATCATCTACGGGAGCCGCGCCTACCGCGCCAGGGACCCGGTCAAGGTGGTCGACGAGATGGAGCACCTCGTGCGGAAGGACGGATTCAAGTCGGTCTACTTCGACGACGACACGTTCAACATCGGCCGAGACCGCGTGCTCGCGATCTGCAACGAGATCACCAGACGGCGCCTTGGGGTTCCGTGGGCGATCATGGCGCGGGCCGACCTCATGGACGGCGAGATCCTGCGGGCACTCAAGCGGGCGGGCCTCCACGCGCTCAAATACGGCGTCGAGTCGGTCGACCAGGGGATCCTCGACCGCTGCGGCAAGGGGATGGACCTGGGGAAGACCGAGGCGATGATCCGCCTCACGCGGAAGCTGGGCATACTGTACCACCTCACCTTCACCTTCGGCCTCCCCGGCGAGACCCGCGAGACGATCAGGGAATCCATCGCCTGGTGCATCCGGATGGACCCCGACACCGTGCAATTCTCCCTGAGCACGCCGTTCCCGGGGAGCCGGTTCTACGAGGAGCTGGAGGCGCAGGGGCGAATCAAGAGCACGAAGTGGGAGGAGTACGACGGCTTCTTTCACTCGGTCGTCGCCACCGAGGCCCTCGATCCCGAAGAGATCCTCGAGGAGCGGAACGCCGGGGTCGGCAGGTGGGAGGCGCACGTCGCCCGGAGAACGCGCCGGCGGGGCATCCGCGCGTACCTGCGCCCGCGCTACGCCGCCGCCGCCGTCCGCTCGCCGGGGAAGGCGCTCCGAAAACTCCGCGAGCTGGGCCTCCCGCGGTAGCCGCGCCCCGCCGCCTTCCGTGTCGCGATCGGCGCCTCAAGGCCGGTCAGCCGCCGAGGGTGAAGCGGCGTATCTCGCGCCACGTGGCCTCCGGCACCCGGAGGAAATGATCGATCGCCCCCGGGTCGAACTGGCTCCCGCGGCAGCGCCGGAGTTCCTCGCACGCCTCGTCGAACGTCATCGCGGCGCGGTACGGCCGGTCGGTGGTGATCGTGTCGAAAGCGTCCACGACGAGGAATATCCTCGCCCCCTGCGGGATCCCCTCCCCCTTCAGGCCGGACGGGTATCCGCTGCCGTCCCAATGCTCGTGGTGGTTCAGGACGACGCCGACGGCCGGCTCGAGGAAATCGATATCCTTCAGGATATCCCTTCCGATCTCCGGGTGGCGGCGCATGAGCCGCCACTCCTCCTCCGTGAGGTCCCCCGGCTTGAGCAGGATGCTGTCGGGTATGCCGAGCTTGCCGATGTCGTGGAGGAGGGCCCCCGTGGAGAGGTCCTGGATCCGCGCCGCGCTCAGGCCCATCTCCTTGGCGAGGACGACCGAGTACATGCTCACCCGCTGGGAGTGGTTGCCGGTCTCCCGCTCCCGCGCGTCGAGCGCCGTCACGAGGGCCTGGAGAGTCATGTCGTAGGAGTGCTTCAACTGCTGGAGGGCCTTCCTCAGGTCGTTGGTCCGCTCCTCGACGAGGAGCTCGAGGTTGTGCTGGTACTCCTTGTTCTCGATGACCAGGCGGCGCTTCTCGATCGCCTTACCCACCGACAGGGCGAGCTCCTTGATATTGATCGGCTTGACGATATAGTCGTCCGCCCCCTGAGTGAGGCAGGTCACCGCGCTCTGCGTCTCGTCTATGGCGGTGAGCATGATGACGGCGGTGTCGCGCCACCGCTCCTTGATCCGGTCAAGGAGCCAGAATCCGCTCTCCCCGGGCATGTTGATGTCGCTGATGACGACGGCCGGGGCCCGTCCCTCCATCAGGGCGAGCGCCTCCCTGGAGGCCGCGGCGGCGGCGCATTCGTAGCCGTGGAGGCCCAAGCCGCGCGACACGATCTCCCGCACGCTCGGCTCATCGTCCACCACCAGGACCGATCGGTCGTTCTTGTCGGGCAACGGCGTCATGGCTGCATCCCGGGGTTCAGTATACACGGTTCACCCGGCCCCTTCAACGCCCCCATCCCCCGGGCTTCGCCCCCCCCGCCGGCGCCCGGCGAGGCCCCTGCGGACCCTGCGGGCCAGCGGCCGGTCCCCGAGGACCCGCGCGAGCGCCGCGGCCGGGGCCGCGGCGACGGCGTCTATATCCCCGAACGCCTTGAGGAGCGCCGCCCTCCTCGCGGGGCCGACGCCCGGGATCAGATCGAGTTCCGACCGGAGCAGCCGCTTCTTCCGCAATGCGCGGTGCCCGCGCAGGGCGAAACGGTGCGCCTCGTCGCGCACCCGCTGAAGCAGGGCGAGCCAGCGCTGGTTGAACTGCGCATTCGGCTTGACCGGCACCGTCAGTGCCGCCGCGCCCGGCACCTGCTGCACCTGCGGCGTCGAGCCGATGTTGATCGACAGCAGGTCATAGGCGACGGGCGGGCGGCTGGCGCACAGCAC
>CALLYX010000049.1 GCA_937858775.1 uncultured bacterium
TCCCCGTGGAGTTCGTGGGGCACCCGATGCTCGATGACCTGCGCCTGGAGGAGGCGGGCCGGGGCTCCCCCCCCGCCGGAGCCCCCGCCCCCGGGCCGCCGGTCGTCGCGCTGCTTCCGGGAAGCCGCTGGAACGAGGTGCGACGCCATCTCCCGGTGATGCTCCGTGCGGCGGAGATCATGAAACGGAAGATTCCGTCGATAGGGTTCGTCACGGCGCCGCCCAAGGAGGCGTTCCGCGCCTTCACCGAGGCGGCGCTCGCGGCGAGCCCGGTTGCGGTGAGTGTGATGCCCGCGGGCGCCTATGAGGCGATGCGGGCGGCGTCTCTCATCCTAGTCGCATCGGGGACGGCGACGCTCGAGGCGGCGTGCCTCCTGAAGCCGATGCTGATCGTCTACCGGGTCGCGTGGCCGACCTATTTCCTGGGCCGCGCCCTCGTCAAGCTGCCGTATATCGGCCTTGTGAACGTGATCGCCGGGAGGAAGGTGATGCCGGAGTTCATCCAGCGCGACGCGTCCCCCGGCAGGATAGCCGCGGCGGCCCTCGCCTGGCTCGGGGACGGGGCGGCGTACGGGGCGGCGGTGGAGGCGCTCAGGGAGGTGCGCGCCGCGGTGGGGGCGGCCGGGGCGAGCGGCCGGGCAGCGGGGGCGGTGCTCGCCGCGGTCTCCGGCAACCGGGGGAACGGGGCCGCCTGAGGGCGGCGGACGACAATGACCACCTATCTGAGACTGCTTTCGTACCTCAAGCCGTACAAGTGGAAGATCATCATCGCGGTGCTCTCCATGATGGTCTTCACGGTTCTCCAGAGCGTCAGCATCATGTCGCTCATCCCCGCGGTGGATATCGTCTTCAACGGGAAGACCCTCGCCATTCCGTCGACCGTCCGCTTCCCGGCCCGCGCGCAGCTCGACCGCCTCGTGGCGTGCCTGAACTCGATCAGGCGTTACCCCAACATGCTCAACATCATCATCATCTTCGTCCTCGCATGCAGCTTCATCAAAGGGATCGCGGAGTACCTGCACGAGGTGATGCTCGAGTACGTGGGCCAGGGGGTCTGCAAGGATCTCCGCAACCAGCTCTATCGGCACCTGCAGACCCTCTCGATGGATTACTTCGACCGGAAACGTACGGGGGAGCTCGTCTCCAGGATCAACTACGACGTGAGCTTCGTCCTCGAGGCGCTGTCGGGGCGGTTCGCGAAGACCCTCATGGACTGCATCCAGCTCCCCGCCTACGCGGCCATCGCCCTCTGCATCGAATGGAAGCTCGCCCTGATCACCATGTTCATCTTCCCGGTGATCCTGGCGCCGATCGGCATAGTGGGCAAGAAGGTCCGGCGGCTCACCAAGCGCGCGCAGGAGAAGGTAGCGGACATCTCGTCGATCCTCTTCGAGACGATCTCGGGCATCCAGGTGGTGAAGGCGTTCTGCATGGAACGCTACGAGGGGCGCAGGTTCAAGTTGGAGAACAGGGCCCTCTTCCGCGTGATGGTCGCGGCGGCGAAAAAGTCGGCCATCCTGAGCCCCCTGACCGAGTGGGGGGCGATGATCGCCGTAAGCTTCCTCGCCTACTACGGCGCCCGCCTCGTGATAAAGGAGGAGTTGACCACCGGCTATTTCGTGGTATTCATCGCGGCCATGGCCTCGATGGTGAAGCCGATCAAGCAGATCGGCAAGCTGAATATCGGCTTCCAGAAGGCGATGTCGGCCGCCGACCGGATCTTCCATCTGCTGGACACACGTTCCACGATGATCGAGAGGCCCGACGCGATCGAGATCCCCAGGATGGGGCGCGAGATCGTCTTCGACCGGGTCGGATTCGAGTACAACGCGGACGATGCAGGCGTCCTGAGAAATGTCGATCTTCGGGTGCGCGTGGGGGAGATCATCGCGATCGTGGGGCCGAGCGGCTCCGGCAAGACGTCGCTCGTCAGCCTCATCCCCCGCTTCTACGACCCGACGGGGGGAAGGATTCTCATCGACGGCGTGGATATCCGGGACGCGACTCTCCGCAGCCTGCGCGGGCAGCTCGGCATCGTGACGCAGGAGACGATCCTGTTCAACGACAATATCCGAAACAACATCTCCTACGGCCAGCAGGACGCCCCGTTCGACAAGATCGTCGAGGCCGCCAAGATGGCCAACGCCCACGATTTCATCACGGGGCTCCAGAACGGCTACGATACGATGATCGGGGAGAAGGGCGAGATGTTGTCGGGCGGCGAACGGCAGCGCCTCGCCATCGCGCGGGCGATTCTCAAGAACCCCGCCATACTGATCCTGGACGAGGCGACCTCCGCCCTCGACACGGAGTCCGAGCGCCTCGTCCAGGACGCGATCGACAAGTTGATGCGCGGGAGGACGGTCTTCGTGATCGCGCACCGCCTCTCCACGGTAACGCATGCGGACCGGATCATCGTGCTCGATGACGGCCGGATCGTCCAGGCGGGGCGGCACGAAGATCTTCTTGCTCGGGACGGGTTGTACAAGAAGCTCTACGAGATGCAGTTCCAGGTCTGACGCCGCGCCGCCGCGGCGGCACGCCCGGGGGGATCGGCATGAGGCGGCAGGGGGGGGACGGAGGGGAAGGGGGGGGGGCGCTCTCCGTCCTGGCCGGCGCCGTCGCCCCCCGGC
>CALLYX010000050.1 GCA_937858775.1 uncultured bacterium
TGCGACGCCGGCAAGATTCCGTCGCGCGACAGGGGGCGGGTCGACGACCTCCGGCTGATGCAGGGGCTTGAGGCCGGCCTTCGCGCGGCGGTCGAGAAGGAGGATTTCGAACGGGCCGCGGAGCTCAGGGACCGGATACAGGAGATGAAGAGGCGGTCGCGGGCCAAAACGCGGAACGCGAGGAACGCCCGGGGCGCCGACGGATCCTGATGAAACCGCCGGCGACGCGCGCAGCCCGGCGCTCCTGAACGGGGGTTTTCGTCATTCGCAAGCCGGCCTGCGGCCTTTCCCTGCGGGGGGCGGGGCGATGGGCATCGAGATATTGCTGAAACGGGACGCCGAGTGGCTCAAGGGCGAGGGGCCCGACGCGCGGATCGTCGTGAGCAGCCGCGCCCGGCTCGCCAGGAACCTCCGCGGGCTCGCCTTTCCCGGGAGGGCCGACGCGGAGACCCGCATCCGCGCCCGCGGGGACGTCGAGAAGGCGGTCGAGGGCAGCCGCCTCATGCAGGGTTCCATCTCCGTGCGCCTCGACGAGATCGGCGAACTCGACCGGCAGTTTCTTGTCGAGCGCCACCTGTGCAGCCGCGAGCACGCCCGCGGCGACGAGGGGACCGTGCTGGTGATCGGCGACCAGGAGATAATGAGCATAATGGTAAACGAGGAGGACCACCTGCGCCTCCAGACATTGCGCTCCGGCTTCCAGCTCAAGGCGGCGCTCGAGGAGATCAGCCGGCTGGACGACGACCTGGAGGAGCGCCTCGACTACGCCTTCCTCCCCACCGTCGGCTACCTCACCTCGTGCCCCACCAACGTCGGCACCGGGCTCAGGGCCTCCGTGATGCTGCACCTGCCGGGCCTCGTAATCGCCAACCAGATCACGCAGGTCCTCCAGGCCGTCGCCAAGCTGGGGCTGGCGGTGAGGGGGATGTACGGCGAGGGAACCGAGGCGTCCGGGAACCTGTTCCAGATATCCAATCAGGCCACCCTCGGCAAGACGGAAGCGGGGATCGTGGACGAGATCGAGAAGGTCATCGCCCAGATCGTCGAGCATGAGAAGAAGGCGCAGCAGGCGCTCTTCAAGAGGAGCCGGAAGGCTCTCGAGGACCGCGTCTACCGCGCCTACGGACTGCTCGGCTCGGCGCGGATCATCACGTCCAAGGAGGCGATCGAGCTCCTGTCCGCGCTGAAACTGGGCCTCGATTTTCGCCTGGTCGCGCTCGATCTCGGCACGATCAACGAGCTCTTCATCGTCACGCAGCCCGCCCACCTCCAGAAGCTGGCCGGGAAGGAGCTCAAACCCGAGGAGCGCGACATCTTCAGGGCCGACCTGATACGCAGCAGGCTGGAGTCGGGCCGGAGGGGCGGGGATCCAGGCCCGCCGGCGCCGGGGGCGAATACCGAATAGGAGCCGCAAATGTTCGAGAGATTCACGGACAGGGCGCGGCGGGTGATCATACTCGCGCGCAAGGAAGCCGACCGCTTCAACCACAACTACATCGGCACCGAACACCTGCTTCTCGGACTCATCCGCCTGGGCCAGGGCGTGGCGGTGAACGTCCTGAGGGGGCAGGGACTCGACTTCGAAACGATCCGGATAGAGGTCGAGAAGGCGGTGGGGACCGGCCCGGAGACGAAGGTGATAGGGGATATCCCGCTCACCGCGCGCGCCAAGAAGGTCATCGAGCTCGCCGTCGAGGAGGCCAAGAACCTCAACCACACCTATATCGGGACCGAGCACCTGCTCCTCGGCCTCCTCCAGGAGGGGGAGGGGGTGGCGGCGAAGATACTCCGGAAGCTGAACGTGGACGTCGAGAAGACGCGCCAGGATGTCCTCCGCGAGCTCCACTCCAGCATGGACCAACAGCCGGGGGAGGAGGAGGAAGAGGGGCGCGAGGGCGCGCCGCAGCGCCCCGCCCAGCCCGGGGCTCGATCGAAGTACCCGGCGCTCAAGGCGTTCGGGAGGAACCTCAACGAGCTCGCGCGCGCGGGGTCGCTCGACCCGATCATCGGCAGGGCGATGGAGATCGAGCGGGTCGTGCAGGTGCTGTGCAGGAGGAGGAAGAACAATCCGGTCCTGCTCGGCGAGGCCGGCGTCGGAAAGACGGCGATCGTCGAGGGGCTCGCGCAGCGGATCGTCTCGGGGGACGTGCCGGAGATCCTGAGGGAGCGGGAGATCATCACCCTCGACCTCGCCCTCATGGTCGCCGGAACGAAATACCGGGGGCAGTTCGAGGAGCGGATCAAGGCGGTGATGGAGGAGATCAAGAAGGCGGGGAACGTCATCCTCTTCATAGACGAACTCCACACCCTCGTCGGGGCGGGCGCCGCCGAGGGGGCTATCGACGCCTCGAACATCCTGAAGCCGGCCCTCTCCCGGGGGGATCTCCAGTGCGTCGGGGCCACGACCATGAACGAGTACCGCAAATACATCGAGAAGGACGCCGCCCTCGAGCGCCGCTTCCAGACGATCATCGTCGAGCCGCCCACCGTCCCCCAGACGGTGGAGATCCTGAACGGGCTGCGGCGCAAGTACGAGGAGCACCACAAGGTCCGTTACACGGACGAGGCCCTGCGCGCGGCCGCTGAACTCTCCGACCGCTACGTGACCGGGCGGTTCCTTCCGGACAAGGCGATCGACCTCATCGACGAGTCCGGCGCGAAGGCGAGGATCTCCGTGATGACCCGGCCGCCCGATATAAAGGCGCTCGAGGGGGAGGTCGAGGCGGCGCGCCGCCAGAAGGAGGACGCGATCCGGGAACAGGACTTCGAGAAGGCCGCGGCCCTGCGCGACACGGAGAAGAAGAACCGCGCGAGCCTCCAGGCGAGCGTGGAGAAGTGGCGGAAGAAAGAGGCGGACCGGGTGGTTACGATCGGCGAGGAGGAGATAGCCCAGGTCGTCTCGAAGTGGACCGGCATACCGCTCTCCCGCCTGGAGGAGGCGGAGACCGAGAAGCTCCTCCGGATGGAGGAGGAACTGAAGAAGACGGTCGTGGGCCAGGACGAGGCGGTGGGGACCATCTCGCGGGCGCTCCGGCGCTCCCGCGCCTACCTGAAAGACCCGCGCCGGCCGATCGGCTCGTTCATCTTCCTGGGGCCGACGGGGGTGGGCAAGACCCTCCTCGCCCGCGCCATGGCGGAGTTCATGTTCGGGGACGGTGACGCCCTGATCCAGCTTGACATGTCCGAGTACGCGGAGAAGTTCTCGGCGTCCCGCCTCACGGGCTCCCCCCCGGGCTACGTCGGATACGAGGAGGGGGGGCAGCTCACCGAGCAGGTGCGGCGGAGGCCGTATTGCATCGTCCTCTTCGACGAGATCGAGAAGGCGCACCCCGACGTGATGCACGTCCTGCTCCAGATACTCGAGGAGGGGAAACTGACGGACAGCCTCGGGCGCACGGTCAACTTCAGGAATAGCGTGGTCATCATGACCTCTAACGTGGGGGCCGATATCCTGAAGAGGCAGACCACGGTGGGTTTCGGCGCCGGCGGAGAATCGGCGGATTACCGCGGCATGAGGGACAAGATCATGGGGGAGGTGAGGAAGTCGTTCAAGCCCGAATTCCTCAACCGCCTCGACGACACGATCGTCTTCAGGGCGCTCGACCGCGCGGACCTCGGGAAGATCGTCGAGATCGAGATGCGCAAGGTGGGCGACCGCCTCGCAAACCAGGGCGTCTCCGTCGCGCTCGACGACAGGGCGAAGGAGTTCCTGATCGAGAAGGGATACGACCCCCGGTTCGGCGCGCGGCCGCTCCGGAGGGCGATCGAGCGGAATATCGAGGATCGGCTGGCGGAGGAGATCCTTCGCGGCAGGGTAAAGCGCGGCTCGGCCGTCGAGGTGAGCTCGGACGGCAAGGAGCTCATCTATCCCGGCCTGAAGGATGACGCCTGAGCGCCCCCCCCGCCGGCCCGGTAAGGGGGCCGTCATGAAGGAGCCCAGGGCGAGGCCGGTCTTCGTCTGCAGCGCCTGCGGGCACGAATCGGCGCGCTGGTTCGGGAAATGCCCGGCATGCGGGGCGTGGAACTCGCTCGAGGAGGCGCCGCGGCCGGCGAAGGGCGCGCGCCGGGCGGCCGGGGTGCGCGCGGCGGCAAGGCCCCTCGCCGGGGGGGGCGGCGCCACCCCCGAGACCGGGCGCATCCGGACGGGGATCGCCGAGTTCGACGGGCTCCTCGGCGGCGGGGTCGTCCCGGGGTCGTTCGTCCTGATCGGGGGCGAGCCCGGGATCGGCAAGTCCACCCTCATGCTGCAGGTGGCCTCCCGCCTCGCCGGAAAGGGCGTCAGGGTCCTCTACGTCAGCGCCGAGGAGTCGTTCGACCAGACCGATATGCGCGCGAGGCGCATAGGCGCGGCGGCGGAGGGCCTGTTCATTCTCTGCGAGCCCGATGTCGGCTCGATCATCGAGGAGGCGCGTTCGATCAAGGCGGCGGTCGTGGTGGTGGATTCCATCCAGACCATACACCACCCCGACCTGCCCTCCGCCCCGGGGGGCGTAAACCAGGTGCGGGAATGCGCGAGCGCGCTGATGCAGACCGCCAAGGGCGGCGGGATGAGCGTTTTCGTCGTGGGGCACGTGACGAAGAGCGGGGATATCGCAGGGCCCCGGATGCTCGAGCACATGGTGGACACGGTGCTCTATTTCGAGGGTGACCGGTACCACAGCTACCGGGTGCTGCGGACGCAGAAGAACCGCTTCGGATCGACGGACGAGGTGGGCATCTTTTCGATGGGGCCGGAGGGGCTGAAGGAGGTCGGCGACCCCTCGATGGCCTTCCTCGAGGAGCGGCGCCCGGAGAACGCCGGGAGCGTCGTGACCCCGTCGATGGAGGGAACGCGCCCGATCCTGGTGGAGATCCAGGCGCTCGTCGGCGCGCGCTGTTACGGCGTCCCGCAACGCCGCAGCGTAGGGGTGGATTACAACCGGCTCTGCATGCTGCTTGCGGTGCTCGAGGCGCGCGCCGGAGTGAATCTCCGCGACAGGGACGTCTTCGTGAGCGTGGCGGGGGGGCTCGCCGTGGACGAGCCGGCCATCGACCTGGCGCTGCTGGGTCGCTACTACGAGCGCACCGGTGACCACGCAGTGTCGATGGCTCGTCGCGTCGTCTACCTCGTGACCGGTCAAGGCCAGCTCACCTGAGCCGTGCAGCACCTGCGAGCCAACCACGTACGCCGTGGTGGGCCCCTTGTGTTTGTTCGGCCGGCGTTGCGGTTATTCGGCCGGTGCCGTGGACGTGGGCTCGGTCGGAAGCGGTTCGTTGCCGACGACCTTGTCGTACTCCGCTGTCCGGCTGACCACGGGTGTCTCGACCGTGACCGGTGCAGAATCAGTGAAGCTGAAGGTCACCTTGGCGTAGTAGCCCGCCTTGAGCCCCTCGGTGACCCGGAACCCGCCAGAGTCGGACGCAAGACCGAGGCTCGACAATCTGTCCCTGGGCAGTGGCAGCAGCAGCCGCACGGTCCGTTCCAACAGGCTGGCGGCGAGCATTTCTCGTTGTTCGGGAACCAGTTCGCCAGCCAACCGGCTCTTCGCCCGGTTAAACGGTTTGACAGGCACAACGGCCCACACATTCATACTGTTTTGCTCCAGTTGATTACTTCAGTCGCCAAACGGATCTTGTCGTCTTCAGACTGCATCAACGTCCGTGTGACGAGGACCGGCAGCGAATCAGCCAGCGCCTCGTCTGCATCCGACTCGTCAATCACCAACCCATCCAACAACCCGGCATAGTACCGCATCAGGCCTTGCGGCGAGATCTCCAGTCC
>CALLYX010000051.1 GCA_937858775.1 uncultured bacterium
GCGCTGGTGGTGGCGCCCGCGGGCCTGGACGACCTTGCCGAGCTTACGACGCGCGCGCGCGCCGGCTCCGCCCAGGCGCTGGTCGGGGCTTCCGGGGCGGCTTGGGCGGCGCGCGGCGCCCTGCTGGCCGATTTCCCGGGAACGCCGCGCTCGGGCGGGGAGCTCGAGGCCTGGTTCGCGGGACAGGGAGTCGTCGTGCGGCGCGCGGGGGACGGGACTCCGCGGCGCGCGGGTCGGTTCTCCGTCCTGCGCCACTTTCCGCTCTTTTTCCTGGCGCGCTACCATGCGCGGCCGCTGCACTTCTTCGGGGCGGCGGGCGGGTTGGCCGCCTGCGCGGGGCTCGCGCTCGGCCTCGCCGTCAAGCTGAGCCCGCTCGCGGGCATGCGCCGCTACTTCCTGATGGAGCTCGCGCTGGGCTTCGCGGTGGCGGGAATCCAGCTCTTCGTCACGGGGCTTCTCGGCGAGCTTCTGGCCTACGCGCGCAACGCGCCGCCGCGGGCTGTCTCGCCGCCTCCGGCGCCGTGAGATCCGCCCGGCGCCGCGTCCTTGCGCCGCGCGGACGTGCGCGCTACTGTCTCTGCGTGGCGTTTCGGAGAGGCTTCCTCTATGCATCGTGAGTGCACCCTTCCCAACGGTTTGCGCGTTGTCGCCGAGGAGCGCCGCGGCGTCCCCCTCGTCACGGTGTGGAGCGTCTTCGGCACGGGCTCGGGCGACGAGATCCAGGGACTGACGGGCGCGAGCCACTTCTGCGAGCACATGAACTTCAAGCAGAGCCGCGCGTTCCCCGGCGAGGGCGACATCGATGCCGCGCTGGCGGCCTGGGGAGGGCACACCAACGGCTATACCTGGCTCGACACGACGGCCCACTACAGCGTCGTCTTGAGCGCGGGGTTGGATGAGGCCCTCCGGGTGGAGGCCGAGCGCATGCATGCCATGCGCTACGAGACGCGGAGCATCGAGGTGGAGCGCGGCGTGATCATGGCGGAGCGCGAGGGCGCCCGCAACGACCCCGAGACGTTGCTCTGCGACGAAGTGCAGTTCGCCGCTTTCGCGGCCCACGGCTACCGTTGGCCGACGATCGGCCTGGCGAGCGACCTCAGGACCATGACGGCCGCGGCGCTGCGCGAGTTCAACGCGGGGCGCTTCGTGCCGCGCAACGCCGTCCTCGTGGTGGCCGGGGATTTTAAGTGGCGCGATCTCATGGCGAAAATCCGCCGCCGCTTCGCCCGCCTCCCCGGCGGCGCGCCGCCGCCGCGGCGCCGCACCGCCGAGGAGCCGCCGGGAGGGCAGCGCCGCGTCATCGTGCGCGGCCCGGGCGAGACGCCGTATCTGGCCGCCGCCTTTCATGCGCCCGGCGCCGGGGATCGCGGTCTGGCCGGCGTCATCGCCCTCCGCGGGGTGCTGGCGGGCGGCGATGTCATCGGGTTCGGCCACGGCTCGTACGGGGCGACGCGGCGATCGTCGCGGCTGTACCGGGCCCTCGTGGAGCCGGGCCTTGCGGCCCGCGTCAAGTGTTTCTTCGCGCCGGCGCGCGATCCCTACCTCCTGACGATCATCGCGGCGCTGCACCGGGCGCGGGATTTCGACCGCGCCGAACGGGCGCTGGCGCGCCTCTTGCGCGCCCTCGGGCGGCGGGGGCCGAGCGCGGGCGAGTTGGCCGGCGTCAAGGCCGGATTCGCGGCGGCCTTCGCCGAGGAGGAGGAGTCGATCGAGCAGGTCGCCGACAACCTGGGCTATTTTGCGTCGATCGGCCGGGCCGGCATGTGGCGCGGACTCAGGCGCGCGGTGCTGCGCGCCGGCCTGCCGCGCACTTCG
>CALLYX010000052.1 GCA_937858775.1 uncultured bacterium
ATCTCACGGTGCGTGGTCATCGCCCCGATCCTGACCGTCCCCCCCTCCTCCGAGATGCCGGCGAGCCCTGGGATGCCGCACAGGTTCACGAGCGCGCGCGGCGCCCTCTTCCTTTCCAGGACCTGGACGATGAGATCCGTCCCCCCCGCCAGCACCCTCGCCCCCCCCCGCTCCCGGGAGAGGATCTCGACGGCCTCCCGGAGGGTCGTCGGCGAATAGGTCGGGATATCCCTCATGCGCGAAGCCTCCGGGCGGCCAGAAGGACGGCGTCGAAGATCTTCACATAGCCGGTGCATCGGCAGATGTTCCCCGAGAGCCCCTCCTTGATCTCCCGGAGCGTCGGATCGGGATTCTCCTCGAGCAGCGCCCGCGCGCTCATCAGGAATCCGGGGATGCAGTAGCCGCACTGCACGGCCCCCGCCTCGACGAACGCGTCCTGGAGGGCCTTACCGATCCTGTCCCCCGCGAGCCCTTCCACCGTCACGATCCTGCGCCCCTCGAGCTGCGCGGCGATGACGAGGCACGATGTGACCGGCTTCCCGTCCATCAGCACGGTGCAGGCGCCGCACTCGCCCTTGCCGCACCCCTCCTTCGTCCCGGTGAGCCCCATCCCGTCCCTGAGGATATCCAGGAGTGTCGTCGTGGGCGCGGTCTCGACGGATATCCGCTTCCCGTTCACGGAGAATATGACCTTTAGCATCGCGCCCCCCGGGGGAAAGGCATCCACCACCCCTTACTTCCCAGCGCCTCGATCACCTTCTCGGGGGTCACCGGGAGCTCCGTGAAGCGCACGCCGATCGCGTCCGCGATCGCGTTCAATATCGCCGGGGCTGTGGGGGTCGTCGTCACCTCGGCGACGCTCCGCGCGCCGAACGGACCGCTCTCCTCCGGGACCTCCACCGGGATCGTCTCGATCTCGGGGGCCTCCCACGCCGAGGGGAGGATGTATGTGGAGAGGCCCGTGTTCTTGAACTCCCCCTTTTCGATCACGTTCTGTTCCCAGAGGGCGTACCCCATCCCCATGACGATCCCCCCCTCGCTCTGCCCCTCGACGTTCGCCGGGTTGATGACGCGGGCGATCCGCGCGTCGACCTCGTCGATGTCGCGCCGAAGATAGTCGGTCGCATCAAGTCATTGGCCGTGCAGGAGGGCGACATCGTCTCCGCCGGACAGGAGATCGCGTTCCTGGACGACTCCGACCTCACATCCCAGGTGGACGAGGCTCGCGCGGCGGTATCGGCGGCGGAGGCGGATTACGAGCGGGCACGGGCCGCGGTCACGGCTCAGCGGAATCAGATCAGCGCGTCGATCAAGCGAGCCCAGGCAGGAGTGAGCGCCTCGGAAGCTCAAC
>CALLYX010000053.1 GCA_937858775.1 uncultured bacterium
GGTCTCCGGCACGGCGCCCGCGGCGTAGGCGAGGATCGGCACGCCCGCGGCCATCGCCTCGATGAGCGGGATGCAGAACCCCTCGTGCTCGCTCATGCAGAGAAAGAGGTCCGCCGCGCGGTAATACGCCGCGAGCTCCTCCCGGCGTACGTGGTTCGTGAAGAGGACGTCGTCGAGGCGGAGCTCGCGCGCCATGTTCCTGAGGAGGGCGAGGTAGCGCTCGAGGCCCAGGTAGGATCCGACCAGGACGAGGCGCGCCCCGCCGCCGGCGAAGCGCCGGTGGGCGTCGAGGCACTTGAAGAGGTCCTCGTACCGCTTGTTGGGGACTATCCGGCCGACGAAGAGGATGTTCTTCTTTCCGTCCCGGAGGCGGCGGAGGAGGCCCTCGTCCGGCTTCACGCCGTCGGTCGCGGGGGGAACGATGATCGGCATCACGGCGACGCCGCGGAAACCGGCCTCCGCGAGTTCGGCGGCGTTGAAGGCGGAGTCGGCGAGCGAGAGGTCGGGGACGGAGGCGAGCGAGGCGAGTTCGCGGCGTCCCTGTTCGAGGACGAGTTCCCGCTCGTCGTAGAGGGCGCGGAACCAGCGCCCCGGGGTGATGTTGTGGTAGACGAGCACGCGGGGGGAGGGGAGGCGCCTGAAGTGATCGACCGTCTCGGAGCCGATGGAGAAGTGGAGGATGGCCACGTCCCCGGGGCGCGCCGCCGCCCGGTGGGCGGCGAGGTCGCGGGCCTGCCCGCGCATGCGCGGGGAGACGTGGCGGAGGGGGCAGTAGATCTCCGCCTCGCGCCCCCACGAGCGGAAGATCGCCCGCAGGGCCAGGGCGTTGTTGCTGATCGCGTCCCCCTCGGTGAAGCCGGCTACGATCTGGTGAATGGCGATGTCGGTCATTGCGAGCCCGGCCGCGGGCCGGGGTGGCCGCGGCAGCGGGCGTTCACGGAGCGCGGGGGATGAACGCCGGACCCCCGCTCTATCCGCGGCGGAAAACGCATCGCGTGCGCGCGGCAGAAGCCGCATCAGATATCGGTCCTGACCTCGACGCGCTCCAGGAAGACGTCCCTCCCCGGCCGGAGCTCGATCCTGGCCCGCCTCTCCCCCGGCAGGAGGCCGGGCGGGAAGTGAACGATGTAATCCCTCGCCGGGCCCGAGGCGTCGAAGGCGCCGACCGGCCTCCCGCCGACCAGGATCTCGACGCGGGACGCCTCGGGCGCCGCGGCGGTGACGGCGATCTCCCCGCCGGCACCACCCCCGGCCCACGGTAGTATAAGCGCTGCGTTTCCCCTTGTCCACCGGCCGGCCGATTCCCCGCGGCCGGCGGTCCGGGGGCCGGAGAAGCCGCCGGCGAGGCCGAAACAGGAGTAGCCGAGCTCGTACCGCACACCGCGCCGCGGCTGCTCCTCCGCCGGCGGGCGGGCCTCCAGTATCTTCGCGGTCACGGCGGCGCGGACGGGCCCGCGCGGCATGGCGGCGCGGCCGAGGGGGAGGACGGAGGTCGCGAGGGGGCAGGACGATTCCATCGCGAAAGAGATCGTCGCGCCGTACACGGGCGGGCCCGCCGTCACGTAGGCGACGCGGTTTCCCCGGGCGAGCCAGCGCCCGATGAGCGCCTCGACGCGGGCGCATTTTTCGACGGTCTGGCCCGTGTCCTTGAAGAGCAGCACGCGGCGGCGGCAGAGGAAGTCGAGCGGGAGGGCGAGTTTCGTCTGCTCGACGATGAGGATGTCGTACCCTTCCGTGGCGGCGGCGAGGCGGGGGAGGAGCGCGGCGGCCCCGGGGTAATCGCGCGCCGCGAGGAGGTACGGGAAGTTCGCGAGCGGGGAGAGGGCGGCAAGCCCGAGCCCGGCGGCGACGAAGGCGCGCCAGGGGCGGGAGGCGAGGGACGCCGCCTCGGCGGCGAAGCAGCCGGCGAAGAGGCAGAGGGAGGGGACGGCGGCCGGGAGGAATCTCCGCGCCGACCACGGGTAGAGGCCCCGCTCGCCCACGAGGGAGACGGAGTAGAGCGCGAGCGCCGCGACTGCCGCGCACCACGGGAGGGCCGCCTCCCTGCGCACGCCGCCGCACCATTCCCCAGCCAACGCCGCCATCCCCCACC
>CALLYX010000054.1 GCA_937858775.1 uncultured bacterium
TTCCGCAACAGGCGCTCTGGTTCCCGTTGCCGAGCGCGGCCACGGTCAGAACAGGCTGCCGTTCCGGGACATCAACGCGCACGAAGCGCCCTTCAACACGGGGCTGATCGGGTTGGCGCTCGCGTCCGGTACAGTCCAATATAGCAATGACATTGCGACAGATTCGCGCATGGCACACTGGCGTGCGCCTGTTGCCGGGGAGATCTTCCATGCTGCCGCGGCGATCCCGCTGTACCAAAATGAGCAGATCGTCGGCCTGCTTAATCTGTATGCGGCTGATATCGACTTCTTCCTGGTCCAGACCGAACAACATCTCCTGGATGAAATCGGCTCCGACATTTCCTATGCCCTTGACGCCATGCACCTGGAAGCCAAACGCGCACGCACCGAGGAAGCCCTGCGCAGCGAACAGCAGAAGTTGGCCAGCGTCGCCGCAAGTGCGCCCGGCCTGATTTACTCGCTACGGCAGCGGCCCGACGGGACCTTCTGCATGCCTTACGCCAGCCCCAGCATCAAGGATGTTTTCGGCGTCGACGCGGAGGCCGTTATTGCAGATGCCACGCCGATCTTTGGACGCATTCACCTGGATGACGTCGGCGCTGGCCTCGCCGTTCTTCACCGTGATCACGGGGAGGTTGTCCATGCACCAGGCGACGGCGTGGTTGAAGCTCATCAGGCCGACCACGATGACCGCGGCGAGGACCGCGCCGAGCAGGAGCGCCACCTTGGCGAGATGCCTCAACGCCGCCCCGAACGGGCGGGCGGCCGCCTCTCCGTAGAAGCGCATGTCGGAGGCGCTTCTCCAGATATCCGTGAAAAACCGCCCGGTCCGCCTGTTCGGCATGAGGCCTTCCCTTCTACCTCCGATACCCGTCCGGGTGGCGCCGCATCCACTCCCACGCGCTCCCTATGATCTCGTCGAGGCCGGTCCGGCGGGGAACCCAGCCGAGTTCGCGCCGTATCCGGTCCGCGCCGGCGATGAGCACGGCCGGGTCTCCGGGACGGCGGGGGGCCGCCTCCTCCGCGATCGCCCGCCCCGTGACCCGGCGCGCCGCCTCCACGACCTCGCGCACGGAGAACCCCCTGCCGTCGCCGAGGTTGTATGTCCGCTCGCCGGCGCAGGCGAGGGCGAGGATGTGCGCCTCGGCCAGGTCCCTCACGTCGACGTAGTCGCGCACGCATGTCCCGTCAGGGGTGTCGTAGTCGTCCCCGAAGATCTTGACGCCCGCCGCTTTTCCCGCGGCGGCCTTGAGGACGAGGGGGATGAGATGCGTCTCAGGGTCATGGTCCTCCCCGAAGTCGCGGTGCGCCCCCGCCGCGTTGAAGTACCGCAGCGAAACGCACTCGAGCCCGTACGCGAGGTGGTAGCGATGCAGAATGCGCTCCACGTACAATTTCGACTCCCCGTACGGGTTGATAGGAACGGCGGGATCGTCCTCGGAGATCGGAATCCGGCGCGGCGAGCCGTAGACCGCGGCCGAGGAGGAGAAGACGATCCGGCCCGTCCCCGCCGCGCGCATCGCCTCAAGCAGGGTGAGGCTGTTCGAGACATTGTTCAGGAAATAATCCGCCGGCCTCCCCATCGACTCCCCGACCAGGCTGTACGCGGCGAAATGGATCACCGCCTCCGCCCGGTGCGCGCGGAGGGCCTTTAGGACGGCCTCGCCGTCGGCGAGGCCGCCGACGGTCAGGCGGGCCCCGGGGGCCACCGCCGCGCGGTGCCCTTT
>CALLYX010000055.1 GCA_937858775.1 uncultured bacterium
GCGAGCGCCTGCGCGCACGGGCGGCGGGCGGGGCGTTCTACCGGCGGTGCGACAGGATGCTCGAGGAGGCGCTTGCGTTGTGAATGCGGCGCATATCCCCTGGGGCGCCGGCTACCGGGAGGCGAAGGAAGGGCTCGTCAGCCGGGTCCTCGCCGACGCCACGGCGATGGACGGCTTCCGCGCCGGCAGCCCCCTCCCGGAGGGTTACGGCGTCGGGATCGACGAGCGCTGCGTGGAGTATCCGTGGTTCTTCAGCCGCCTTTCACCGGGGGAGAAGCGGCTCCTCGACGCCGGCTCTTCCCTGAACCACGCCTACGTCCTCGACTCCCCCGTCATGTCGGGGCGGGATCTTCATCTCCTGACGCTCGTCCCCGAGCGAGACTGCTTCTGGCGGCGCGGGTTCTCGTACCTGTTCGCGGACCTTCGGGATATGCCGGTCCGGGACGGCTGGTACGACGCGGTCGCCTGCCTCTCGACGATCGAGCACGTGGGCTGCGACACGTTCATGTACACAGGGCGCAGGGCGGACGGAAGCCGCGCGGCGGAAGGGCGTCGCGCCGCGCTCCGCGAGATGGGACGGGTCCTGAAGCCGGGGGGGTGTCTGTATCTCACCGTGCCGTTCGGCCTCCCGCGCCGCTACGGGTCGTTCCAGCAGTTCGACCGGCATCTCCTCGCCCGCGCGATCGGCGACTTCGGCCCCGCCTCCGTCCGCGCGACGTTCTACCGTTACACGGCGCGGGGGTGGCAGGTCGCCCGCGAGGAGGAGTGCGCGGCGTGCGACTACGTCGGATGGGTGGCGCAGGTGTGGGACTCGAACGCGTGGCCCTCCCCGCTCCCGGTGGAGGAGGACATGGCAGCGGCCGCGCGGGCGGTGGCGTGCTGCGAGCTGGCGAAGGGGGGGCGATGAGGGCGGGCGCGGAGGGAGGAGCGGCGTTCCCGATGCCGGACGGCGAGCTCCTCGACTTCCTCGCGAAGAGGGGGATACGGCGCGTCCAGGAACCGGAGGAGTGGCGCGGATTCGCCGCGTTCGCCCAGGAGCGCCTCGCGGGGACGCGGGACCTCTCGATCGTGGAGATCGGCACGCAATTCGGGGGGACTTTTTTCACTTTCTACAACCTATTCCACGACTCCCTCGCCATGCTGGCGTCGGTGGATCTGCGCCTGTACGCGCGGATCGACATGGCATATCCCCGGGAACATTACGCGGACGAGTACCGCGCGTTCGACCGCCTCGTCGGGGAGCTCGGGGACGCGAGGATCCGCGTGATCGTGGGGGACTCCCATCTCCCATCGACGAGGGACGCGCTCTCCCGCGCCCTCGGGGGGAGGCAGATCGACCTGTGTTTTATCGACGGCGAGCATGGCTACGAGGGTGTCCGGGCCGATTACCTCATGTACGGGGGCATGGTGCGGCCCGGCGGGCTCATCTGCTTCCATGACATCGTTACGCCGGAGACCTCGGCCGGCCCCCTTCCCGTGGGTGTGCGGCGCTGCTGGGAAGAGATACGCGCGGGGCGGCGATGGACGGAGTTCACTGCCGGGGCCGAGAAGGGGATAGGGGTCATAGAGGCGTGAGCGCGGGATCGGATCGGTTCCTGGGATTGCGCGTCCTCCTGGTGCCGCTGAGCGGCGCCCCGCGCGAGAACCCCTCCGACCGCAGGCGCCTCCTTCTCCCCTCGGCGACGCTCGCGGGGAGCGGGATCTCCTTCACCCTCGCAAGCCGGGAAGAGGCGCTGGAGATTCCGGCGGACATCGTCTGGTCGCAGGACCGCGACTACGCCTTCTGGCTCGCCGGCGCGGGGCGCCTCTCCTCCCGCGGTGCGCGCCTGGTCTTCTCCTTCTCCGACGCGCTCGGATATTCCGCGTGGTCCAAGGCCCACCAATACGACGCCTGGCTCGGAAAGGCGGAAGCGGTGCCCGCGGGGCACTGGCGCGGTCTCGCGGAGTTCCTGGACCGCTGCTGCGCGCACGCCGTGGCGGGCTCCGCGGCGCAGGCCGACATGCTCTCCCGCCTCGCCCCTTCCCTCCCGGTGAGCGTTCTCTACGACGCGGTCGACACGGAGGTCTACCCCGCCCCCGTCGCCTCCCGCGCGCCGCGGACGGATGAGGACGGGCTGACGCTTTTCTGGGAGGGGTGCAGCGACAACCTCCCCTATCTTCTCGTCTGCGCGGAGGCGGTGCGGATGCTCGCGGCGAGGGCGCCGGTCCGGGTGATCCTGGCGACGACCGAGGAGCGGCGGAACGAGTTTATGGGCACCAGGAGCAACCGGCGGCTCGCGGAAACGATCCTGGGGGACGCTGTCGAGTTCCATCCGTGGAGCATGGAGACGGTCGGCGGGCTCATGGCCCGCGCCGACGCGGGACTCGCCCCGCTCTTCGAGGATTGCCCGTTCGCGGCGGCAAAACCGGCGAACAAGGCGGTTATCTGCAACTGGATGGGGCTTCCCGTCGTCGCCAGCCCCACGCGCGCGTACCGCGACTACGTCGAGGACGGGGTCAACGGTTTCCTCGCCTCCGCGCCTGACGAGTGGGAACGCGCGTTCATGCGGATTCTCGATGACCCGAGCGGCGCGGCGGCGATGGGGGCGCGGGGCCGCCGTAAGGCGGGCGAGCTCTTCTCCCCCGAGGCCGCCGGTGAGCGCATGTTCGAGATCATCCGCCGCGTGGCGCGCGCCGCATAGCGCGGTTGCAGCGGTACGGTTGCCGCGGCGCGGTCGACATGGCTCGGCTTTTTCTGTAGAATAGCGCGGTTCGTCCCGGCGAAGGCGCGGAGAGCGGGTATGCACACGTCTCGAAACCAGACGGATTATGGAGGGGGCGCCTCCGCTTCCGGACAGCCGACGCGCATACGGATCCCGGCCTCGGTCCGCATCGGCGGGGTCCGCTTCCTCGGCCACACGCCGCGGCCCGAGTCGGTGACCCTGTTCTTCGCCCGGGAGAAGAGGCTTCGCAAGGACCTGGTCATATTCACGCACCTCTACCCCGAATCGCCCGAATGCCTTCCGCCCGGCAATGGGCCCCAGGGCTTCTTCAATCTCGACCACCGGCACCGGCTCGACCCGGCAACCTGGGAGAAGGGGGAGATCGTCGCCGACGTGGTGTATCTGGACATGCTCCCCCCCGGCCGCTACGAGATGCGTTTCGGGCTTTACGATATGGAGAGGAATGCCCGCCTCCCCGTGGATGGGAGCGGAGACGGCACCGCTGCAATACGGATCGACACGATGCGCGCAGCGCCACCCCGCGCCGCGGCGGGCCCCTCGTCTGCCTTTTCCGTCATCCTCTGCACGCACAACCGCGCCGCCTACCTGCGCAAGGCAGTCAGGTCTCTCTTCGATCTCGACTATCCCCGCGATCTTTACGAGGTCATAGTCGTCGACAACGCGAGCACGGACGGGACGCGCGAGGCCGTCGCCGAGCTCCGGGCCGAGTCGCCGGTCACGTTTTCATGCTATGAGGAGCCGAGGCTGGGCCTCTCCCACGCGCGGAACACCGGCATCCGGCACTCGCGCTTCGACCAGATCGCCTATCTCGACGACGACGCGGCGGCGGACAGGCGGTGGCTCGCCGTTTTCGACGAGACGCTCCGTTCGACCGGCGCCGACGTGGTCGGGGGGCGTGTCGTCCCGACGCCGGTGTATGGATACGAGCCCCCTCCCTGGTTCCACTCGGAGTATGTCTGGGGTTTCTACGGCCTCGACTACGCGAGATACGGCCTCCCGGAGAAGCTTTTCCGCATCCGCCACCCGCACTACATAGGGGGCGGAAACTCCTGTTACCGTAAGGCCCTTATGAACCTCCCCTGGGCCCGCTTCCACGACGGGCTCGGCAGGACGGGGGAGCGCCTTTATCAGGGCGAGGAGACGCTGCTCAACTACTTCCTGGAGATGAACGGCTACAGTATCTACTACAACGCCGATGCGATCATCTACCATTTCATCGACCCGGAGCGCGTGACGCGGCGCTTCGTTCGGAGGAAGGCGTTCTGGGGGGGGTATTCGGACGCCTTGATGCATCGAAAGATGTTCGGCCGCCGCTTCGTCGCGCGGCGCGCCCGGCAGATCGGGACGAGCCTCGCCGCCTGCCTGCGGGAGCGGGGGGACGACAGCCGCCGCTTCGAGGCGCGCTGCCGTCTCCTGCACGACGCCGGGTATCTCCTCCGGCTGGCGAGGTTCTGGGATTTCTCGTGATGGGCGCATCGATGGAATCGACGTGCGCCGCGCCGATCGTGAGCGTGGTGATCCCCTGCTTCAACCTCGGGAAGTACCTCGGGGAGGCAGTGGACTCGGTACTCGGCCAGACGCTGAAGGAGACCGAGATTATCGTCGTGGACCCGGGTTCGACCGAGGAGGCGACGCGTGCGATTCTCGCCGATTTCCGCCGCCCACGGACGACGGTCGTCTTCTCGGGGAGGATGCGCGCGGGGGCGGCGCGAAACCTTGGGATCTCGCGCGCCCGCGGCCGGTATATATGCTGCCTCGACGCCGACGACATCCTGGAGCCGTCCTGCATCGAGAAGTGCGTCGCGGCGCTCGACGCGGACGAGGGGATTGGGATCGCGACATTCTGGTTCTCGATCTTCGGAGAAACGACGGGCCTGACGAGGCCGCTATCCGCGACCCTCGTGGATTTCCTCGTGGAGAATTGCGCCTGCACGGCCGCGCTCTTCAGGCGCGAGGCTTGGGGGAAGGCGGGTGGATACGACGAGGAACTGGAGGGATACGAGGATTGGGACTTCTGGATCGGAATAATGGAGCTCGGCTACCGGGCCCATATCATCAGGGAGCCCCTCTTTCGGTACCGCGACAGGGCCGACGGCAAGCACCGCGCGAGCGACACGGGCGCGCGGCGGGATGGGATTGTGCGACGTATCATGGCCCGGCACGAATCGAGCTTCCGCGCTCACGCGTTGGAGGTGATCTTCGGGAAGGACCGGCAGATCGGGACGTACCGCGCGTACTGGGAGTACGCCCTCAACGAGGCCGCGCGGGCGAGGAAAGATCGCGAGGCGGCGGAGCACGAGCTCCGAGCGCTCCGCGCCTCGAAGGCGTGGAGGCTCGGCTGCGCCTTCCGGGACGCGCGTCGCTCCGCCGGGGGCCTCCTCGCCCTCCCGATCCGGCTGGCCCGCGCGCTTCGGGGAAAGGGCGGGTGAGGCGATGCCGAGGGTGAGCGTGGTGATCCCCTGCTTCAACCTCGGCCGCTACCTCGACGAGGCGGTCTCCTCAGTCCTCGCTCAAACCGAGACGGACACGGAGATCATCGTCATCAACCCCGGCTCCACGGACCCGTTCACCGACCGGCTGCTCGCCTCCTACGAG
>CALLYX010000056.1 GCA_937858775.1 uncultured bacterium
CTCGTAGAACGCCTTTACCTTCTTGGGTCCGAGCCCCTCTATCCTGAGGAGCCCGGGGAGGCCGCGCGGGATCCTCCCGCGGAGTTCCGCGAGGAAGGCGCACCCCCCCGTCCCGGCGAGCTCTTTCACCTTCTCCGCGATGGAGGCGCCGATCCCGTGAATCCCGGCGATCGCCTTCCCCTCCCTCGCCATGGCGGAGATCTTCTCCGGCATCTCGCCTATCACGCGCGCCGCGTTCCGGTAGGAGCGGACGCGGAACGGATTCTCCCCGAGTATGTCGAGGATGTCGGCGATCTCCGCGAAGACAGCGGCGATTGCGGCGTTTTCCATGCGCGCCTCCCCTCCCCTTCACGATACCATCTATCACCCCCCCCGGCCACGGATCTTTCGGCGCGGCGGCGGGCGCTCAAACCCCTTGCCCGGCGCCCCCCGGCTTTGGCATACTGGCGCCGTCACCGCGGGCGGTGCGGGGGCGCCGCCGGCCAAGGAACCGCCACAGGGGGTCAGCCATGCCGCTCGTCACCACGAAAGATCTCTTCAGGAAGGCCCTCGACGGCCGCTATGCCATCGGGGCGTTCAATGTCAACAACATGGAGATCATCCAGGGGATCGTCGAGGCGGGCGTGGCGGAGCGCGCCCCCCTCATCCTGCAATGTTCCGCCGGGGCCCGCAAATACGCCCGCCAGGAGTACCTCATGAAACTCGTGGAGGCCGCCGTCGAGACGTGCGATCTCCCGATCGTCCTCCACCTCGACCACGGCGAGGATTTCGAGATCTGCAAGGCTTGCGTGGACGGGGGCTTCACCTCGGTCATGATCGACGGCTCCAAACACCCGTTCGAGGAGAATATCGCGCTCACCAGGAGGGTCGTCGACTACGCCCATCCGCGCGGCGTCGCGGTCGAGGCGGAGCTCGGAAAGCTCGCGGGGGTAGAGGACGACATCTCCGTAAGCGAGAAGGACGCCATCTTCACGAACCCCGACCAGGCGCGCGAGTTCGTCGAGCGGAGCGGCTGCGATTCGCTCGCCGTCGCGATCGGAACCAGCCACGGGGCGTACAAGTTCAAGGGGGAGCCGAGGCTGGACTTCGATCGGCTCTCGGAGATCCAGGAGCGCCTGCCGGGGTTCCCCCTCGTGCTGCACGGCGCCTCCAGCGTCCCGCAAGACCTCGTGGAGTTCTGCAACCGGTACGGCGGGAAGCTGGCGGGCTCGCGCGGCGTCCCCGAGGAGATGATCAGCCGCGCCGCCGGGATGAACGTCTGCAAGGTCAACATAGACACGGATATCCGCCTCGCGATCACCGGGACCATCAGAAAGTGCTTCGCCGAGAAACCGGAGAATTTCGACCCCCGCCTCTATCTCGGCCCCGCCAGGGACGCCATCAGGGACGTCGTGCGGCGGAAGATCAGGGCGCTCGGCTGCAACGGGAAGGCCGGTTGAGCGCCGCCGCCGCCCCGGCGCAGAAGCGGCTCGCCGGCGCGGGGGAGGGGGAAGGGGTTAAACCGCCTGTCGCCGCAAAGGAGCGCCCAGATGCCTCACCAGATCCTCCGTGACCCGCAGATATGGCTCGCCGCGTCCGTGGCCCTTCTCGCCGCGGCCGCGGCGGGAAGGGGCCCGGGCGCGGGGAGCCATATCTGCGGGGCACGGAAGAGCTGGTGGGGCACCGTCTCTTTTACACATCTCCCAGCCCCCCAGACCCCACTACATCTCGTATGGCGTCTTCTT
>CALLYX010000057.1 GCA_937858775.1 uncultured bacterium
GTTAGAGCTTATATAAAGGCGCTGGTGAGGATTATTTCGATAAATCCGGGAAAAGGGCCAAGAGACCTTTTCCAGCCTCTTTTTCGCAGGATAGGGCGAGGAAAGCGGGGCCGGGGCATTATTGAAAAAGAACGCTGCAAACCTAACCGCCAGGGGGCGAAATAATCGCAACGTCCTGCAAAACAGGTGGTTGTGGTGGTTAGGTTTCCGGTTAGGATTACTGGTTAGCATTTTCGGCCTCCGAAATGCTATCCACTCCCCGGATGGCGTAACGCTCGGCGACATCGCTCACGCGCTCACGAGGGAGGCGATAGCAAAGAACTTGTTTGGCCGAGCGGTCGAGGCGGTAATTTTCGACGCGGAGGTAAGGCTTGTCCTTCTTCTTGTCCTTGATGATCTGGAGCCGGGAGAGGACGTTGCCGAGATACCGCTTCTTAACCCAATCGAGCGTGTCCCGCCCGTTGACGTAGGCGAGAACATCATCCGAGATGTAAAACTCGGTGGGGTTGCCCTCCTGGTCTCTCACGGGCTCGCGCTCCTCCATAAACTCAAGGATCGCGGCGAGTATCCTTTGCTCGGGGTTGTCCTCCATCTCGTCTTCCTGCTTCCTGTCCCGGCACGTGTAGGCCATGCGAATCATCCTGGACGTTAGAAGATCGGCCTCCTCGATTGAGGGGTCTTTCCCGAGGCGGTAGCCGTCAATGAACTCGGCCAGGGCGAAGATGGGGCTCCAAAGCTCATCCTCGCGGTCTTTCAGTCCCTTCACCATCTCCAGACCAGAGTAAATCTTCGCAACCTCCGCGTTGTACTGGAGCGCGAGGACGTAGAGGGCGTTGCGAAGAGACTGGAAGGTTGTCTCTAAGCGGCGGTAAGAGAACTTGGGGACCTCCCCTTTAGCCCTGAGAAGGTGGAGGGTGATAGTACGGTCGGCGGAGGTCTGCTCCAGGCCCTCGATGCTCGCGAGGAGCTTGGGGCTATAAGTAGAAAAGTCCGTGGGGATATTGTCATCGCCGACGCAGCGGCGGACGGAGCCGCTTCTCTTGTAGCCGGAGTTGAATATCTCAAGGCGCTCGGAGAGGTCGGCCTTCTGCTTTCGGGAGTATTTCGCCGCTTCGTCGTGAAAGATGGTGCAGCGGTCGGTCTCGGTCGAACGGTACATGGCGGCGTCGGTCATCGAGGCCGACATCACGGAGTTGAAGCAGAGGGGGGCGGCAATCTCGATGGTGCGGGTCTTTCCCGTCCTCTTGGTCCCGGAGAGAAAGACGTAGGGATAGCTCTCAAAACCCATGAAAAAGTAGGTTCCAATGCACCACAGGGAGATAAAGTCGTAGTAGAGGGGGTCGGGGTAATCAAGATAGGCCGAGAAGAGGCCGCGGACTTCGTCAAAGAGAGAGACGGGGTCAACGGACGCCTCGCCCTGGATGAAGGCGTGGACGCTGTTTTTCACCGTCCGGGAGATGGACCAGCGGTTCATATCGCTGGGGGCCTGGCCCTCCCGGAGGAGGCGCAGGCCCCGGGCGTCGAGTTCGGACTTCTCCAGGGGGAACATCTCGCGGTCTGACGTGATGACGCAGGGAAGGCGCTCGATGGAGCCGTCCTTGGGGTCGCGCCTCTGGACGTGCACCGTGAAATACGCCTTGCCCTGCCGGAAGTCCTGGGCGGGGTTGAAAGGCTCGAAGTCCTCCCAGAGATAGGCGCTGGAGGTCCCCTCGCCTTCCTGAGAGGACTTATCCTTCTCCATCCTGGAGCGATATTCCCTGACGGCGGCTCGGTAGGCATCGGTATCCTCCTTTTTCAGTCCGAATCGTTCCTTGATCTCGTGACCTATGTAAGCCTCCGCCTGGGGACGGCTGAGGCGGGCGAGAAGCTTGAGAACCGGGTCGAGGAGGCGGGGGAGCTCGGTCTTGGGCGCGGCGGTGGGGATCTTGCCGATCTCGTAGGAGACGAGGTTGGGGGCGGCGTCGAGGAGCTTCTGAAAGTCGGCAGCCTTGTTCTTGACGAAGTAATCTCCGAGGTCGGTGTCTTCGGGGAGGCAGACGACCCGGGCTCTCTCTCCGATCAGGGCGGCGATCCGGGAAGCGGCCTCGCGGCCCGCCTTGTCGCCGTCCATACAGACGTAGATGGTCCCGGCCCGGGCGAGGCGGGGCAAATCGTCCTCACGGAACCGGCTGGTCCCGAAAAGGGCGCAGCACTCAAAGCCCGCCTGGACGGCGGGGAGGCAGTCGAGGACGCCCTCGGTGAGGATGACGCGGGTGGAGCGGAGCGCGTCCTCATTGAAGAAGAAGTGCATCTCGCCGGGAAGGTGGAGATACCTCGGCTCCGAATCCCCGAGGACGCGCCCGGAGAGATGGACGACGCGGCCCCGGACGATATTGGGAAAGATAACGCGGTTGAAGAAGTAGTCGCCGGCATCGATGACCCGTCCGGCCGCGCCCGCCAGGACCGGCGTGCCGACCGGCGCGGCGATATCCATCCCGCTGTGCGGCGCCCGCGGCTGATCGTTGAAGACCCGGCGCAGGCCGAACGAACTCGATCGCGGACCGTCGACCGGCTGACGCAGCCGCAGTGTTGCCGGCGGCTCCAGCGTGAAGGTCTCGACGACCGCCTTCAGATGCCGGCGCTCGCGCTCGTGGCGCGCCAGGTCGTCGGGGGCAAGGTCCACCGTGCGGGGCGACACCGTCAGGCGCTGCTCCACGTAGCGTTTGGGCCTGATGTCATAGCCCAGCGTGCGTTCCGCATCGGCCG
>CALLYX010000058.1 GCA_937858775.1 uncultured bacterium
GGGTACGAAGCGGCCCCCCCGGCGGCCGGCGCCGCGCCGGGCGGGGACGGCGGCGGCGCGCCGCCGCTCCCGCTCGTCGCCGGGAACGAGGCGATCGGCCTCGGCCTGGCGGCGGCGGGCCTGGACGCCTTCGTCTCGTACCCGATGACGCCGGCCTCCGGTCTCCTCCACTTTCTCGCGGCCGAGGCCGGGCGGTTCGGCCTCAAGGTGATCCACCCGGAGGGGGAGATCGCCGCCGTTATGATGGCCCTCGGCTTCGCCTGCGCGGGCGAGCGGGCGGCGGTGGGGACGTCGGGGGGGGGCTTCTGCCTCATGACGGAGGGGATGAGCCTGGCGGGCATGGCCGAGATCCCGCTGGTGATCGTGCTCGGCCAGCGCGCCGGCCCGAGCACGGGCATCCCCACCTACACCGCGCAGACGGAGTTGGATTTCGCCCGGGCCGCGGGGCATGGCGAATTCCCGCGCCTCGTCGTCGCCCCGGGGACGCCGGAAGAGGCCTACTTCTGGTCGGCCGCCGCCCTCAACCTCGCGTGGAGATACCAGGTCCCGGCGATCGTCCTGGCGGACAAGACCCTCTGCGAGGGGGTGTCGACCTTCGACATCTCCTCGGCCGGGGACGCGGCGGAGGAGGAGGCGCCGCGCGGCGGGGGGGCCGGATACCGGCGGTACCTAGACGTCCCCGGGGGCGTCTCGCCCCTGGCCTTTCCGCCGGAGGCGGACGCGGTCGTCAAGGTGAACAGCTACGAGCACGACGAGTCGGGCCTCACCACGGAGGAGCCGGGGAAGGTCAGGCGCATGCAGGAGAAGCGGCTCCGCAAGGGCGCGCCCCTCGCGGCGGAGTTGGGGCGCCTCCCGGCGGTGACCGTCGCCGGGGATCCGCGGGGGAGGACGGCGGTCCTCAGTTGGGGCTCCAACACGGGCGTCTGCGCGGAGGCCGCGGCCGGAATGGGGCTGAGGGCGGTGGGCGTCTCCGTCGTCTCCCCCTTCCCGGCGGGGAGTCTCCGCCGCGCCCTCGACGGGGCCGACCGGGTGGTCACCGTGGAGCACAGCGCCGCCGGGCAGTTCGCGGCCCTCGTCTCCGCGCACGGATTCGACCCGGCGGAGCGGATCATGCGGTGCGACGGCAGGCCCTTCTCGGTCGAGGAGATGGAGAGGGCGCTCAAGGAGGCGGCGGGATGAGCGGGCGCGAACTTTCGACGGCGGCTGTCAACACGTGGTGCCCGGGGTGCGGGAACTTCGCCATCCTGAACGCGCTGAAGGCCGTGATCGGGGGGCTCCCCGCCGACGGCATCCCGGTGGAGCGCGTCGTCCTCGTCTCCGGGATCGGCTGCCACGCCAAGATAGCCGACTACGTCAACGTCCACTCCATCTACGCGATCCACGGACGCGGCACCGCCGCGGCGGAGGGGGTGAAGCTCGCCGACCCCGGACTCACGGTGATCTCCTGCGCGGGCGACGGCGACGCCTACGGCGAGGGGATCGAGCATCTCGTCTTCGCCGCGAAGCGCAACATCGACATCACGGTCATAGTCCACGACAACCGCGTCTACGGCCTCACCACCGGGCAGTACGCCCCGACCTCCCCGGAGGGGTTCAGGGGGCGGTCGACGCCCCGGGGGTCGCTGGAGGCGCCGCTCAACCCGCTAGCGCTCTTCCTCGCCGCCGGGGCGACGTTCGTGGCACGCGGATACTCGAACCGCATGCCGCTCCTCAAGGGGATCATCGCCGAGGCGGTGCGCCACCGCGGCTTCTCCCTGGTGGATGTGCTCCAGGTGTGCGTCACCTTCAACAACCTCTACGCCGCCTACAACGAGTCGGTCTACGAGATCGAGGGGCACGACCCGTCCGACTACGGCGCCGCGGCGGCGCTGGCGGGGGAGTGGGGGTACGGGACGGGGGGCAGGATACCGCTCGGCGTCTTCTACAGGGCGGAGCGCCCCTCCTTCGAGCAGGGGTTCGGGCCGCCCCGGCCGGCGGGCGACAGGCGGGGGCAGGTGCGGGCATTCCTCGCGGGGCGCGCGGGGTAGGGGGAGGGGATCATGCTCAGGATGGCGCTGGGGATCGCCATAGGAGGCGGCGCCGGGTTCGCCTTCGGCTACTTCGGCAGGTGCGCGTCGGGCGCGTGCCCGCTCACGAGCAACCCGTGGATCGGCGCCGCGGTCGGCGCGGCCCTGGGCGCGCTCATCGCGGGGGGGCGCTAGGATGGTGGAGATCTCCCCCGAGGTCGTCCGTTTCGCCGCCGCCCAGCGCTACGCGATAGTGGGCACCGTCGACGCGGACGGCACCCCGCACGCCGCCTGCAAGGGGATAGTGCGGATGGAGGGGGGCGGGCGGGTATACCTCATAGACCTCTACTCGGGGAGGACCAGCCGGAACCTGGCCGCGAACCCGCGCATGAGCGTGACCGTCGTGGACGAGGAGCGGTTCAGGGGGTATTGCCTGAAGGGGAGCGCGCGGGTCGTGGAGAGGAGCGAGATGGATCCGGCGCTGCTCGAGGAGTGGGTGGGAAAGATAAGCGGGCGCATCACGCACCGGATCATCAGGAGCGTACAGGGGGCGATGCGGCACCCCGGCCACCCCGAGGCGCTCCTCCCGCCGCCCCGCCGCCTCATAGTCCTGGAGGTCGAGGAGATCGTCGATCTCACCCGGGGC
>CALLYX010000059.1 GCA_937858775.1 uncultured bacterium
GGAAGTCGGGCCTGCGGACGGACCAGGCGACGATGCCGAGGAGCGCCGCCGCGATCAGGCCGTCCGCAGCCCGGCGCCAGGCGGCCGGGAAAGGCCTGGGCGCCGGCGCGTACGCGCCGAGGAAACGCGCGAATTGGCGCGATATCGCCGGGGATGCGATCAGCGGAAGGAGCGGGGCGTTCCGCGCCGACGCCGCCGACGCCGCCCCGGCGATGATCATCAGGGCGGTGTCCGAGGGTTCCATCGCGGTCGCGAAGGTCACGAGCGTGAAGACCGCCAGGAGGATGAAGCCGGCCAGGGCGGGGTATTCGAAGACCGGCAGCGGCGGCGAAACCGCGATCGGAACGGGACAGGCGGCGCGCGGCGATCCGAGCCACGCCGCCGGCATGAACAACTTCCACGAGTCGGGGCTGCAGGAGAAGGCGAGGGAAGAGGCGGCGAGGATCAGGGCGAGCAGGCAGAGGTCGCCCGGGGAAAGGCGGCGCCAGCCGTTCCTCTCCGCCGTTCCGGGGAGGGCCGCGGAGGCGATTCCGGAGGCGAGGTGGATCGCCAGGACGACGAGGCCGGCGGCGGCGAACGGGTGCACATTCACCCAGGCGAGCATGAGCAGCGGGAAGAAGCAGAGCGGCAGCCGCTTCCCTTCGGTGAACTCCTCGATCATCAGGAGAAGGACCGCCAGGAACAGCCAGCCGGCGGAGGCCGGCCCGAAGGCGAGCCCCGGCCCGCAGGCGGGCGCCGCCGCGACCGCCACTGCGATGGAGAGGCGCCGGCTGCCGGACCTCTTCACCGATAGGATGTAAAGGAGGAGGAAAGCCGCCGTGAAGAGGGCCGGGCTCACCAGCGCCATCAGCCCCGCCCCGCCGGCCCGGTGGACGAGATAGGCGAAGACGTCGAAGAGCCACTCCTTTTTGTCCCAAGAGGCGCCGGTGAAAGAGAAGACGTCGCGCGGGGGAAACGAGCGCGCCTGGAGCAGGTACCTCCCGACGGCCATGTGCCGCCAAACCTCGCCCCCCGGCGCCTCCGCCAGCGAGACGCAGAAAACAGCCGCCAGCAGCGCGGGGAGGAGGAGGCGCGAAGGGGAGCGCCGCTCCACGGCGCGCGCGCCGCTCACCGGTCCGCCCCCCGGACGCGCCGGCCCCCGGAGCACTCCCGAATCGGCCGTCCCTGCATCGCGATCCGTTCTCATCCCTTTATAAGCCTCTCCGCCTTTTCTCTATCATCCCTCTCCTTCTCCTCGCTTATCGGCTTGTAGACGCAGACCAACACCCCTTTCCGGAGCAGGAGGATATCCACCTTGCCGCCGACCCAGCTCACCGCCTTTCCCTCCTGTACCCGCAAGCCCGGCCCGTGGCGCTCGCCGAGCGCCCCGGCGATTTTGTCGAAGTTGCCCCCGCCCCGAAACTCGGCCATCGCCAGGTAGAATCTCCCCTTGTAGAAACCGTACTGCACCTTGGAGGGGATGGCGCCGCCCAGGTCGACGTCCTCTTTCGCCTTTCGGAAGAGCCGGATCCCGGCCGTCTGCTGCATGAACTCGCTCATCCGGTCCTCCTCCATCCCCGGGGGGAGGAGCGCCGCCTCCGTCCCCCACGCGATCCCGCCGAAGCCGCTCGGTTCGTTCTTGAGCGGCGCCGGGGGGGCGGCCGGCCGCGCCTTTCCGCACCCCGCGGCGGCGATGCAGCAAGCGATGAGCGCCGACGCGATTTTCACGTTCATCATCCTCCTCTACATTCCACCCTGCGATGGTCGGCCCGGTGGCCGGCCGGTCTCAGAGGGGGGAGGAAAACCCGCCGTCCTGGACCCCCTCGGGGGCTTCCGCCGCCGGCGCCCCCCTGCCGGTTTCCTCCACCCGCCGCGGGAGCTTCCCCTGCCGCCGCGCCATCTTCTCCATCGCCTTCTGCTTGCGCTTTAGTTCCTTCTGCCGCTTTATGAAACTCTCCGGACCGCGCCTTCCCATGACCGCCCCCCTTTCCGAGGATATCGCCCCGGGATCGCCCCCTCCCGGGGCGGGAAGGGTACCACGATCCGCGGGCCTGCGCCAACGGGATGCATCACGCCCCCGGGATCAAACGCCCTGGGCGGGTTCCTCCTCCCTCACCCTGACCAGGGCCTCGATCTCCTCGCGCCCTACGGCGTGGAGGGCGTCGAGGAATGCGGGGAAAAAGCTCCCCGGCCCCCTGCATGAGCCCGCCGCTATCTCCCCGCAGATGCCGTAGTAGGCCGATGCCGCGGTCGAGGCGAACAATGTCTCGCCGCCGGAGACGGCGCAGAACGCAGCGATCACGGCTGACAGGCCGCAACCCATTCCCGTGACCCTCCCCATGAGAGGAGTGCCGTTCGCGACGCGAAACGTCCGCCTGCCGTCCGTAAGGAGGTCGCTCTCGCCCGATACGGCGACGACGCAGCCGTTCCCGAGCGCGAGGGCGCCGGCGGCCGCCGAGAGCGCGGCGGATATCGGAACGGTCGATTCGACCCCGCGAGTCGCCCCTCCGCCCGAGGCGAGGGAGGAGATCTCCGATGCGTTCCCGCGCAGCACTGAGACCGCCGCCGCGCCCATGATCCTGCGCGCGGCCGAGGTGCGGGCGGCCGTAGCCCCCGCCCCTGCGGGGTCAAGGACGACCGGGATCCCCTTGCGGTTCGCGGCCCGCGCCGCGCAGAGCATCGATTCGACCCAGTCGCCCTGCAGCGTACCGATATTGAGAACCAGCGCGTCTGCGAGGGAGGCCATCTCCCCCGCCTCCTCGCGGCAGTGCGCCATCACCGGGGAGGCGCCGGCCGCCAGCAGCGCATTGGCCGAGGAGGCCATCGCGACGAAGTTGGTGATGTTGTGCACGAGGGGGGAACGCCCCCGAACCTCGCGCAGAAGCTCATAGGCGTGCGGTCCGATCTTCATGGGGGGCCGATC
>CALLYX010000060.1 GCA_937858775.1 uncultured bacterium
CGGAAGTTCGTATGGGGCAGAAGCGCGAGCTTCGTGATGACACGGGCGCCTGCGATGGAGAAGAGGAGGGGGTACTTCTCCACCTTGTCGTCCCCCTCGGCGACGCTGAGGAGCGCGATCTTGCCGTCCTCCCCGAGGTCGAACTCAGCCGGGCAGATCAGGTTCCCCACGTTCTCCACGAAGATCAAGCCCGGGGCGCGCCGCGCGCAGATCTCATCCAGCGCGGCGTGCACGGCGTACGCCCCGAGGTGGCAGCCGTCCCCGGTGTTGATCTGGACGACCCGGGCTCCCGTCTTGGCGATCCGCTCCGCGTCCAGGGTCGTGGCAACGTCCCCCTCGATGACCCCAACGGTCGGCCTCCCCGCCAGGAGGGCGATCGTCTTCTCGAGAAGGGCCGTCTTCCCCGCGCCCGGCGATCCGATGACGTTGAACATCCGCGTCCGGCTCGACGCGAGGAGCTTCCTGTTCTCCTCCGCCCATGCCTCGTTCGCCTCCAGGACCCGGTCCATCAACTTGATCTTCATCACTCCACCTCCAGCGACCGCAAGAAGACGCCGGTGCGCACCAGCGGCGCGGCCCCCGCGGCCCCGCACGCCGGGCAGGCCGACGGCCCCTCCACGCCCGCGGGGAACTCAGCGCGGCAGGCGCCGCAGATACGCATCGCCGGCATCCGCACCAGCTCGATCGCGGCCCCCTCCAGGTGCGGCCCCGTCGCCGCCGCTTCGAAGAGAAAACGGAGCGACTCCTCCGAGATGCAGGAATAGTGCCCGCACTGGAGCTCGACGGATCTCACCTTCTTGAATCCGCGGGCTATCCGCTCGCGCTCGACGATCTCGAGTATCCCCTGGACGATCGAGAGCTCGTGCACCGCCCCCTCCGCCGCTCAGCAGATCCGCGGGACCGGGTCGCCGTCGAGGAGCGGGAGCAGGCGCGCCGTCCCCATCGCACTCTCCACCGACACCGGCGGCACGCCCGGATCGCCGCGCGGCCCCGTCACCTCGCCTATGACCGCCGCATCCGCCCCCCCGGCCGCCCTGACGAGCAGGAGGATCTCCCCCGACGCGGCCGCGTCGGCTATGATGACAACCCTCCCCTCGCACGCAAGGCGGAGCGGGTCGAGGCCGAGTATGGCGCAACAGGCGCGGACGGCCGCGTCGACCGGAACGCCGTCCTCGAAAATACGCATGGCCACGCGCGAGGCGAGGGCGATCTCGTTGAGCGCGCCCGCGAGGCCCCCTCGTGTCGGGTCGCGCATCGCGCGGAGCGAACGGGCCACCGGGGCGAGTGCATCGACGATCCCGCGCACCGGGGCGACGTCGCTCTCCGGTCCCGGCTCGAAGCCGAGCCGCTCGCGCGCATTCAGGATCGCAGCCCCGTGGCGGCCCACCGCGCCGGAGACGATGACCGCGTCCCCGGGGCGGGCGCCGGCGCAGGAGATATCCATCCCCGGGATAATCCCGCCGACGCCGGATGTGGTGATGAACAGCCCGTCCGCCTCCCCCCGCCGCACCACCTTCGTGTCCCCCGTGACGATCCGCACCCCCGCCTCCGCCGCCGCGTCGCGCATGGAACGCACGACCCTTTTCAGGCCGTCGACCGGAAAGCCCTCCTCGATTACGAAGGCGGCCGAAACGGCGTGCGGGCGGGCGCCCTTGACCGAGAGATCGTTCACCGTGCCGCATACGGACAGCCTCCCGATATCCCCCCCGGGGAAGAAGAGCGGCTTCACGGTGTACGAGTCGGTCGTGAAGGCGATGCGCGCGCCGTCAAGGCGGAACTCCGCCGCGTCGTCGAGCCGTTCCAGCAGTTCGTTGCCGTACCCCGCGAGGAAGACATCGCGGACCAGTTCCGCGGACAGCCGGCCCCCCCCGCCCATGTCGAGCGTGACGCGTTCGATCCCCGCGCCACGGCCCCCCGGCTCCCCGTTCACGCCGCCCCCCCGCCGTAAAGATAGTGAGCAGCGCATGCCCCCTCCCCCGAGACCATGCACGCCCCCGCCGGTCTGGACGGCGTGCAGCGCCCGCCGAAGAGGGTGCACTCCTCGGGCTCGCGCGCGCCGACGATCACGTCGCCGCAGATGCAGCCGGGGGGGTCGGGGACGGGCGGGACTTCCCCGTCGAGCAGCGTCCCGGCGTCGAACGCGGCGTACGCCTCGTTGAGGCCGAGGCCGCTCCCGGGGACCGTCCCCAGGCCCCGCCAGACGGAATCGCGCGGCGCGAAGACCTCACGGACCGCCGCGAGGGCGGCCGCGTTGCCGCGGTCGTCCGAGAAACGCGTGTATTCGTTGAGGATGCGCGGCTCACCGTCCGCTATCATCTCCAGGAGCATGAGGACCGCCCGCAGGATGTCCGACGTCTCGAACCCGGCCACCACGCCCGGGAGGCGGTGGCGCGCGGCGATGAAACGGTAGGCGTCCGCGCCGATGACCGCGGTGACATTTCCAGGCAGGATCAATCCGTCCACGCCGATCCCGGGCCGGGACAGGAGCGCCGCCAACCCGGGGGGAAGAAGCTTGAATGCGGGGAGCAGAAAAAGGTTGCGGATCCCCCGCTCCCGCGCCCGGCGACGATCCGCTTGAGCCCCGCCTCCTTTGCCAGGGGGCGGATGTTGGGCAGCACCATGTCGAAGGTGATGAGCGTCTCCATGCCCGTGATCTCCATGATGTGTCTGAGCTCGCTGGCCGTGTACAGGGGGTTCAGGTTGGTGACGATGGCACCCAGCGACAGTGTGGCCAGGTATGCGATAACGAACTGGGGGCAGTTGGGCAGGTGGATGCCCACCCGATCGCCCTTCTGGGTCGCCACATAGGCGAGCAGGAGCACGGCGTTGATCGCATAGTCCATCTTGGCCACATCGCCGACCGGGCTGCGCATCATGCGGCCGACGTCGAGCAGGGCAAAGAT
>CALLYX010000061.1 GCA_937858775.1 uncultured bacterium
GTACTGCAACGCACTCATCGGCGGCCCCCCGGGGGCCGCGCGCCTGATCTCGATCGGTTTCGGGGCGGGGATGAAAGACGCCGTACGGTATCTCAAGGCCCACGCCTCGGACGGGGACGCGGTCTTCGTGGTGGGTTTTCACCCCGAGTTCCTCCACCACTGGGAACACGACCCGCCTTGGCCGGGGCCACGGGTTCTCATGGGCCGCCCCCCCCTTCCGCACGTCGACTGGCTGGTGGTTCCGCTCGGGCACCGCATGAGGGGACTGGCCGACGGCGCGCTGAGCCGGGTCCCCCGGCGCGCCCTCGCGGATGTCGTGAAAAAATGCGGCGTCACTGTAGTGGAGATCTACCGGGTGAAGGATCCCCCCCACTCCTCGCCGCAGCGCTACGGGCCTCCACGGCTGCCGACCGAATGCGGGGCGCGCGTCGCGGACCCCGCCTCGCCCACCGGGGAGGCGCTGGGTGCGGCGGGGCGAATGGGAACATTGACGTACGGCCCCTTTGAGCGGTACGCCGCCGGGGCGTGGAGGGCGACGTTCAGCCTCGCCTCGGGGCCGGCAGCGCCGGATGCCGCGGTCGGACGATTGTCGGTTACGGGCGTTTCGCCGGAGGAGACAGTGCAATCCGCCGCCCTCCGCCGCCGCGATTTCGCGGGGGCGGACGGATACAGGGATTTCGCCGTGGATTTCCGGATTGAGAGGGACAGCCGCCTGCAGTTCCGCGTGGAAGCAAGCGGCGAGGCGGATCTCCGGGTGGGCGAGGTGCGGGTCGAGCCGCGGAAGCCGCGGTGAGCGTATCCCCGGATGCGGCCGGCGCCGGAGCAACCGGGCCGCTACCTGCCGAACATGCCGCGCGGCGGCCTGGGGACTCGGATCTGCGTCTGCACAAACCGGTACACCGCCCATCCCAGGCCGACCGCCACGGCCAGGAGGAGCAGCATTCTCCCGCGCCCCGGGCCCTTTCCCGCGCGCTCGGGCGGGGTGGCGGGCGGCTGGGCGATGATCGAGGGCGGCGGCGTGGCGGTCGGCGACGGCCTCGGCGTCACGGAGCCGAACGCGCGGGAGAGGATCTCCCTCGCCTTCCCGTGCCCGGCCTTCTTCTCCTTCGCCCCCGCCACCACGGCGATGAAACGGTTCCCCCCGCGCTCGGCGGTAGCGACGAGCGAGTACCCCCCCCGGCGGAAGTAGCCGGTCTTCAGGCCGTCGCACCCGGGGAAGGCGGCCAGCAGGGTGTTGTGGTTGGACATGCCGAACTGCCCGTCCCGGAAGGTTCGCGACCGCGTGGATGTGTATCTCAGGATCGCGGGGTGCTTGAGCAGCTCCCGGGCGAGGAGGACGAGGTCCCGCGGCGTGGTGATGTCGGGCTCCTGACCCTCGGCCGGGGGAAGCCCGTGGACCGTGTGGAAACGAGTGGATTTCATACCCAGGGTTTCGGCCCTCTGCTGCATCATCCGGACGAACTCCCCGGTCGAGCCCGCCACATGGATCGCGAGCGCCACAGCCGCATCGTTCGCCGACTTGACCATCAGGGCGTAGAGGATCTCCTCGACGGGGAACGCCTCGTGCTCCCTGAGGTAGACCTGCGAGCCGCCGATGCGGCACGCCTCCGCCGTCGCCGTCACCGGGTCCTGAAGGCCGATCTCCTTTCGCTCGATCTTCTCCTGGACGAGCAGCAGGCCCATGAGTTTCACGATGCTCG
This sequence comes from uncultured bacterium, assembly GCA_937858775.1. Lineage (GTDB taxonomy): Bacteria > Auribacterota > Tritonobacteria > UBA1439 > UBA1439 > UBA1439. The sequence continues at coordinate 1,701 of CALLYX010000061.1, forward strand.
CCGGATAGCACTGGGCGTCCGCGTTATCCTCGAAGACCGTCTGCCCGCTCTCGGCGTTCACCGCGATCGCCCCCAGGTACGGC
>CALLYX010000062.1 GCA_937858775.1 uncultured bacterium
CCCCTGGCCTGCGTGCTCGAAGGTGGTACGTGGGCGGCAGGCCGCGCGTTGGCTGGCGGCCTCCGTCTGAGCGCCCCCTTCGTGAGCGGCTCCGTGAACGGGCGGGGTACATTTCACTTGTCCGAGCCCCGCGCCATCCTTATAATCGGTCGCATTTGGGCTCATGAGGAGGAGGGACCGTGCCGAGCGTAAGCGTGATCGTCCCCTGTTACAACGAGGAGGGGAACATAGAGGAGCTGGTGTCGCGGACGGAGGAGACGTTCCGGAAACACGGCATCGACGGTGAGATCATCCTCGTCAACGACGCGAGCACGGACGGGACCGCGGAGAAGATACGCGAAGTGATGCGGCGGTGGCCCAACGTCGTCACCGAGACCCACCCCCGCAACCTGGGGATCGCGGGCGGGTGGCGCACGGGCCTGAGGCTATCCCGGGGCGAGTACGTCCTCATCACCGACGCGGACCTCCAGTACGCCCCCGAGGATGACGCCAAGCTCATCGCGAAGGCGCGGGAGACCCGTGCCGATATCGTCCAAGGGTTCCGGATCGGCCACAACTATTCCGCGCCGGTGCGGTACGTCCTGAGTCTCGGCCTCTGCTGGACGCTGAACCTGATCTTCTGGCGGCGCCTTCATGACATCAAGTCCGGCTTCATCGTCTTCAAGCGGGAGGTCTTCAGGGACGTCCTCGACGTGAGGTATTCGTACCGCTACTTCCAGCACTTCGTCACCATCTCCGCCGTCAGCAAGGGCTACAGCATCGTCCAGGTCCCGATCATCTTCTACGCGCGGCAGTGGGGGAGCTCGTTCATCACGAATCCGTTCTCGTTCTCCATCAAATCGCTCCGCGATCTTCCGAAGGCCTTCTGGGAGTTCCTGATCCTCAACCGCCTCATGCGGAGGGGGAGCCGATGTCCGGCATAGCGGGGGTGTGGGGGGACGGCGACATACGCGCGATGACGGACGCGCTTGCGCACCGGGGGCCGGACGACCACGGCTACCACGAGGACGGCGCGCTCAAACTGGGGATACGGAGGCTCGGCGTCATCGATCTCGTCACCGGACACCAGCCGATCCGGAACGAGGACTCCACTCTCTGGATCGTCCACAACGGCGAGATCTTCAACTATCGCGAGCTCCGGAGGGAGCTCGAGCCGAGACACACCTTCTATACCGATAGCGACACCGAGGTCATCGTCCACGCCTACGAGGAGTGGGGGAGGGATTGCCTCCGGCGGTTCATGGGGATGTTCGCCTTCGCTCTTTGGGACGGGAGGGAACTCTTCATCGCCCGCGACCGCCTCGGGGAGAAACCGCTCTACTACTACGCCGACGGGAAGCGATTCCTTTTCGCCTCGGAGGTCAAGGCCCTTCTCACGGAGGTCCCCGCCGAGCTCGTCGTCGACGAGGAGTACCAGGTCTTCGAGGCGCCCCTCCTCGGCAACACGATGTTCAAAAATATCCGATCCCTCGATCCGGGGTGCAGCATGGTGGTGCGGGATCGGCATCCCACCGTCACGCGCTACTGGGACATCGAGCCGTACGACGGCCCCGAACGGAAAGAGTCGGAGTACGTCGAGGAACTCCGGTGGCTCCTCCGGGACGCGGTCAGACTGCGGCTGCGGAGCGATGTCCCGCTCGGCGTTTTTTTGAGCGGCGGGCTCGATTCGAGCCTCATCGCCTGCCTCGCAAAGCCGGAGAAGGTCTTCTCGTGCAGGTTCGCCCTCGGGGAGCGGTACGACGAGTTCGACTACGCGCGTATCGTCGCGAGGCACGTCGGGGCCGAGCACCTGGTCATCGAGCCGACGGCGGAGGATTTCCGCGCCGGATTCCCGCAGGTGATCTACCACCTGGACTACCCGATCGCCACCCCGTCGAGCATCGCCGAATTCGCCCTCGGTAGGCTCGCAAAGCCGCATGTCAAAGTGGTGCTCGGGGGGCAGGGGGCGGATGAGATATTCGGCGGCTACGTTCGTTATCTTCTTATGCTGGAAGAGGCGCGCATCGCCGAGGTCCCGATCCTCAAGAGCTACCTCCCCCTCGCCCGGCACTTCTGGTCGGAGAGGATGTTCCGCCCCCACGGCGAGCGGTACTTCGATCTGGTCAAGCGCGGGGACGATCCGTCGGGCAGGGTCTTCGCGCTCTTCAGCGGATTGTTCGAGAAACAGCGGTCGCTTGTCGACCGGATGGGCTACACCGACCTGAAACTCACCTTTCCCTCTCTCATCACCATGAACGACAAGGCGGCCGCCGCCGTGGGACTCGAGAACCGGACGCCGTTCCTGGACCACCGGATCGTCGAGTTCGCATTCCGGCTCCCGATGGAGATGAAGGTGCGCGGGTTCACCACCAAGTACATCCTGCGCGAGGCGGCGCGGGGGATCGTCCCCGACGCCGTCATCGACAGGGAGGACAAGAAGGGGCTGGTCGTCCCCGTCAACCGGTGGTTTGACCACGAGCTTCGCGGGTGGAGCACGGGGCTGATCGATTCGCTCTCGAAGCGGAACCTCCCCCTGAAACAGGGCGGCTCCCGCGGGGAGTTCGACCGCGCCCGGTACGCGGCGGTCAGCCTCGAGCTCTGGCTCCGCATTTTCAAGGATCACAGCGTGCGAATCTGAGGATCGCGGACAGCCGCAACGGAGAGGCGGGCGTGTCGGTTCCGCGCTGTCGGATGAAAGGCGCCGGATGCGATGGGGATAATGTCCGAGCGACAGAAGAGCGAAGAGGCATTCTTCGACCGCTACGCGGACGAGGTGGCCGTCGAGAAGCTGGCCCGCCTGCACCTGTTCAGCCCGTCTGCATTCGAGAACCGGTACGCCGCCGGGGTGATGGGGGATCTCCGGGGGCGCCGCGTCCTCGACCTCGGCTGCGGCTGGGGCGAGGACGCCGTCTGGTTCGCCGAACAGGGCGCCTCCACTGTCGGGATCGATATATCCCCCAAGATGCTCGCCCTCACTATGGGGCTTGCCTCCCGGCGGGGCGTGGGGGGGGCTGTCGCTTTCGTGAGGGCGGCCGCCGAGGCACTGCCGTTCCCCGACGGCAGTTTCGACATCGTCTTCGGGAGGGGGACGCTCCACCACGTGGACGTGTCCGCGACCCTCGATGAGGTGTACCGCGTGCTGAAAGGGGGCGGCCTCGCCGTCTTCTCGGAGCCGCTCGCCGACAACCCCGTGCTGAACGTCTACCGCCGGCTCAACCGATCGATCCGCTCCCCCATGGAGACGCCCATACGCCGTCGCGATTTTGCGCGCATCGCCGCGGCGTTCGACTCGTTTGAGCATGCGGAGTTCAAGCTTGTTGCCTTGGCGGTGCTCGCATGGCACTATGTCAAATTAAAACTGACGGGCGCATTTCATGCGGGATGGTTCCGCGACCTCGATTACGGCATCGCGTGCCGGAGATGCTATCGCTGCGCACAACAAATTGACGGCATCCTTCTCCGCCTATTCCCGCGCCTCGGGAGGTGGTGTTGGCTGACCGTGATGGTGGGCCGCAAGCGGTGACCGGCAGAAGTGACGGATGACGATATCGCCCCGGCAGCGGAAACCTGTCGGGGCTGGGGCAGATGATCATGAAGGTTCTTTTAGTCGCCCCGGTGCGAGAGGGCAAGATCGGCTACTATGTAACTCCGCCCCTTGGGCTCGGCTATCTGGCCGCCGCCCTTCGTCGCGAAGGCCATGAGGTCTCCATCCTGGATTGTACCAGGCGCCGGCTGGACTTCCACGGATTTGAAAAAGAGGTGCGTGAGGGGTCGCCTCGCCTCGTCGGCTTTCAGACATATTCGTCAGATATGGTTTCAGTGCGCAGGAGCTCGGCGATCGTAAAGGGCCTGAACCCGGAAACGGTCATCGTTGTCGGCGGGCCCCATCCCTCGGGTGATCCCGACGGCACGATGAGCTTTCTCCCTGACGTCAACTATGCGTTCCGGGGGGAGGGGGAGAGCGGCCTGCCGCTTCTGGCGCGTTACCTCGATGCAGGCGGGGGGGCGTCCGATTTGCCGGGGGAGAAGATACCCGGTCTGGTCTGGCGGCACAACTCCGTGATCAAACGCGCCCCGCTTGCCTTTGTGGAGGATTTGGATTCCCTCGGCCTGCCGGCGTGGGATATCCTCCGGCCCCAAGACTATCCTCCCGCACCTCATAGCGTTATCTACAAGAGTTATCCCATTGCCCCCATAATGGTCACCAGGGGCTGCCCATTCCCCTGCACGTTTTGCGCCGCCCACACCATCAACGGAAGGAGGGTGCGGCGCCGCAGCATCTCGCATGTGCTGGAGGAGATCCGGCTCCTCCATACGGTCTATGGGATCAGGGAGATCCAGATCGTCGACGATAATTTCACGGGCGACAGGGAATACGTCCGGCTTTTTTGCCGCAGTCTCATCGAGGCGCGGTTGGCTATAGACTGGTGCTGCCCCAACGGGGTAAGACTGGACACCCTGGACGAGGAATTGCTGCGCGACATGAAGAGGGCGGGGGCGTATCGCATAGCCCTCGGCATCGAGTCCGGCTCGCAGAGAATCCTCGACCATATGAAGAAGCGGCTGAGGAAGGAAATGGTGAAGGAAAAGGTTGCGCTTATACGCAAGGCCGGCCTTAAACCCCATGGATTCTTCATCCTTGGCTATCCGGAGGAGACGGTAGACGATATCAGGGAAACGATACGCTTCTCCCGCGAGCTGGATTTGGAAACGGCCGGGTTCAGCCTTTTCTTGCCCCTGGTGGGAACGGAGATATATAATGTGCTTGCCGCGCGCGGGCGCATCTCGTTCGACTCATGGGGGGACTTTATCACGTCAAGGGTCGTGTATGCCCCAGAGGGTATTCCCTCGGGGCGGTTGAAACGGCTGCAGCGCGCGGCATTCCTTCGATTCTATCTGAGACCGAAATACCTCGCGAGTTTCGTGAGAAGCATCGGCTCCGTGCAGAATCTCGGATACCTTGCCAAGAGGGCATGGTCCTATTTGTTTTAGGCGGGGATATGTCGGAGAGTGCGCCCTCTTCGCCGGGGAGTAGTAGGGGTGTGACCATATGACGCCAGGGAACGATAGGCTCCATTCAATCAGCTCCTTCTTCCCGGCGTTCAACGAGGAGGAGAACATCCGCCATGTCATAGAGAGCGCGCTCTCGGTGCTTCCACGGATTGCCGACGAGTACGAGGTGCTCGTCGTCCTATACGAGGGGTCGACGGACCGGACGAGGGCCATCGTCGAACAGTTCAGCCGCGAGAACCCACATGTCCGTCTGATCCTCCAGCCCATCGGCGAGCGGGGCTACGGGGTGGCCATGAGGATGGGGTACGAGAATGCGCGCCATGAGTATGTCTTCTATTCCGATGCCGATAGGCAATTCGACCTGAGGGAGCTGGAGAAAATATTTCCGCTCATCAACCACGTCGACCTCGTCGTCGGGTACCGGCGTTCGCGCCAGGACCCGATCGTGAGGATCATGGTGGCCAAGGTGTACAACATCATGATGCGGATCGTGTTCGGGCTCGAGCAGCGCGACGTCGACTGCGCCTTCAAGCTCTGCCGCAAGGACATCTTCGACACGATCTCCCTGAATTGCAGGACGGGGCTTTCGGACACCGAGCTCCTGGTTAAGGCGCGTCTCGCCGGGTTCGAGATCATAGAGGTCGGGGTGGATCATTTCCCGAGGATCGCCGGGGGGGGATATTTCGAGATCGGAAAGGGGAAGCTCCTGAATATCCCAAAGCCGAGGGTGGTTCTCGACATACTCAGGGAGATGGGCCGGCTCCGGAGGGAGATCGCGCCGTCCCTCGCGCGTTTCAGAGAGGAGCAGCGGAGAAAATTGGCGGCTCGCCCCTGACCCCCCACCGATGCAAAGGCGCTCCAACTCATGAAGGCCCTGGTGCTCATCCCGTCGTCCGAGTACGCCGACAATGTCGTCAGGGACGTCCTCTACGGCTGCTGGTGCAAGGGGAGGAGGATCGGCGGCGGCTCCGTCCCGCCGCTCAACGCCCTCACCATCGCCACGATCCTCAAGAACGACGGCGTCGAGGTCGAGCTCCGCGACGCCATCGAGCAGCGGATGACGTTCGATGGGCTCGCGCGCGGCATCGAGTCCTTCGACGCCGTCCTCGTCCTCTCCTCCTCGATGACGATCGACGAGGACGCCGCCGCGGTCCGGGGGCTCAAGGAGAGGAACCCTTCGCTCAAGGCGATATTCTACGGCTCGCACCCCTCCTTCATGCCCCGGCAGTGCCTCGAAAACCCGGCGATCGACATAATCGTGAGGATGGAGCCCGACCTGATCATAAGGGACCTCCTGCGCGCCATGCGGAAGGGGGACGGGGGCTGGAAGCGGGTGAAGGGGATCGGCTACCGGGAGGGCGGCGGAATCGTCCTGAACGAGGAGTACCCGTTCATGGACGACATGGATGATATCCCCATCGCCGACCGGACGCTGCTCCCCCCCGGCGCGACCTACTTCAACCCCATCGTCAAGCGCTACCCGTACACCACGAGCTGCACCTCGCGCGGCTGCCCCGGACTGTGCACCTTCTGCACGGCCCCCGCATTCTCGGGGAAGAAAATACGCTCCTGGAGCGTGGACAGGGTGATCGAGGAAATCAGGTACCTCATCGGTCTTGGGTACAGGGAGATCTACTATCGGGACGAGACCTTCACCTTCAACCGGAGGCGGGTGAGGGAGATCTGCGGGCGGATCGTACGGGAGGGCCTGGATATAACATGGCTCTGCAACGTCCGCGTGGGGAGCGCCGACCTCGACCTCCTCAGGGCGATGAAGGTGGCGGGGTGCCGCCTGATCAAGGTCGGCATGGAATCCGGGGTCCAGGAGATCCTCGACCGCTCCAGGAAGCATATCAGGGTCGAGCAGACGCGCGATCTCTTCGCCTGGGCCAGGGCGGCCGGCCTCGATACGCACGCCCACCTGATGTTCGGCATGCCCGGCGAGACCGGCGAGACGCTCGACCGAACGATCTCCTTCATCAAGGAAGTGGACCCCACCACCATCGACATCGGCATATGCTCCCCCTATCCGGGGTCGGAGCTCTTCCGGGAACTGCTCCGCGAACACCCGGAGCTGGGGGACGAGAACCGGCTGAGCCTGAAGGACCTCCACACGGCGGGGACGTACAACGAGTGGTACACCTCAGTGTCGAGGGACGACCTCGAGCGCAGGATCCGCAGGGCGTACCGCGAGTACTACCTCCGCCCCCGCTACCTCCTGCGGTGGCTGCGGCGGATGAAGAGCCCGGCGGAGGTCGCGCGCATCCTCCGCGGCGGGGTCAACGTGATACGCTTCAGCCTCTTTGGCGACTGAAGCGGGCCTGGAAGCGCCCGTATCCCGCCATGTCGCACTGCGGTTTGCGGGGGCGCGGACCTATCCCTCTTCCCGCGCCTTCATCCTTCCCAGGATATCATCGTGCGAAATCCAGTAATACCTCAGCAGAATCAGCACGATGATGAGAACGAACGGAAGGGAGAAGAACGGGTGTACGGCTACTGCCGCTGATAGGCCAGCGGCGGCAAGAAGGACGGTGAGGGCGGCGAGGCGGGGTGCGGACACAAGGGATAGAACGCCGTCGAGCGATAGCCCGGCCAGACGCAGGAGGGTGTATTTGCTTCTGCCCAGTTTCCTTTCCTCCGAGTGGAAGTATATCTTCTGAACGCACCCGGAGGAATTCCGCGGCAATCTCAGCCTGAGAAAGTGCGCCCATTTCTTGGTATCTACGATCATATCCTTGTAAGCGCGTGAAACAAGGCGATAGTAGACATTCTGTTCAGCCAGGTTTACGCCCGTGATCGCCCTCGCGACCGCCCTGAACAAGGCCGCGCCCGCATCGCGGTATATCCTTCTCTTCTTTAGGGTCAACCTGACGGCCTGGACAAGATCAGCCCCGGCCAGATGATAGTCGATCATCCGAGGAATCAGCCCCGGCGGATGCCCGCCGTCAACCCCCATCATTATCACCGCGTCCGCGGAGGAGCGGCTCATCCCGAACACCACGGCCGGGCCCTCGCCGAACCCCCTGGCCAGCGAGTAGAACCTGACATTGCCTCTCGATTTCGATATCTCCCGCAATATACGCACTGTGGCATCAGTGCTGCTGTCCTCTACGAAGATGATGCCGAGCGATACGAATTCGGGGATGGGAAGCCGACTCACGGATTCGACGAAGGGAGGGATGCATTGCTCCTCGTCGCGGACGGCGGTTATGATATCGATCGATTTCAACGCGTCGGCCTGGCGGGGACACCCATGTATCTTCCGTTTTCCCGGCAATCCGTTACGACCACCGCCCCCGCGCCTATGAAGCAGCCCATGCCGATGGTCATGCCCTGGATCACGGAGGCCCCCGTCCCGATAAAGGAGTCGCTCCCCACCCTCACCCCGCCGCTCAACGTCGCGCCGGGGCATAGGTGGACAAAGTCCCCGATCTCGCAATCATGGTCGACGGATGAACTTGTGTTGAGGATGCAGTGCGACCCTATTCTTGTCCCCGCATTGATAACCGCCCCGTCCATGACGACGGTACCATCCCCGATGGAGACGCATTCATTGACGATGGCGCAGGGTGAGATCACCGCGGGGAAGGCAAAGCCGACCGCCGAAGCCCTTAGACTGAGCGCATGCCTCAGGGCGGCGCCCTCCGGATGGCCCACCCCGAGCACCGCGTTTGTCACGCGCTTCTCGTTTAGGAGACGAGGCAACACGTCGTCGCCGCCCAGGCACCGCACGCCCAGGACGCTGCCGTGGTCGAATGGATCGACATACCCCGCGATATCGTAGTCGCTGAGTTTCTTCAGTATCGAGATGACCACCTTTGCGTGCCCGCCGCCGCCCAGTATCACGATGCTATTCATTTTTCAATATCCGTGTCACCTTTTCGATAGAGGAGCGGTCCAAGCCCACCGAGCACGGTATGTTTAGCGTACTTTCGAGGAGCCCCAATGCCTTCTCGATCCTATAGCGCTGACAGTCGCGATACGGTCTCTGCAGGTGGTTGGGGAACCAGACGGGGCGGGTCTCAATGCCGTGTGCCGAGAGATGCGTCATCAGCTCATCCCTGTTCCTGCCGTAGGCCGTTGCGTCGATCTGGAGGCAGTAGAACCAATGGTTTGAGCGGGCGTAGCCGGGCGCCCCGGCCAGGCGCACTCCCGGGACCCCGCGCAGTTCCCGTGCGTAGTGCATGTAATTCCGCCTCTTTATTTCAAGGTACTCCGGCAGCCTCTCGAGCTGGGCGACGCCTATGGCCGCCTGGATGTTCGTCAGCCTGAAGTTGTAGCCCACATCGTTGTGAATATATCTAAGCGATTCATCCTTCGCCTGTGTCGTCAGATAGCGCGCCCTCTCGCCGTATTCGTCGCTGTCCGTCACGATCATCCCCCCGCCGCCGGTGGTGATGATCTTATTGCCGTTGAAGGAGTAGCAGCCGATTTCCCCTACGGTGCCGGTGAATTTGCCTTGCAATGCCCCCGACGTATAGTATGTCCCAAGGCTTTCGGCGGCGTCTTCCACGATCCGTATCTTCCTCTCCGCGCATATCCGGACGAGGTCTTCCAGGGCGGCCGCGTTGCCGAAGACGTGGACGGGAACGATCGCGGACACGCGCCTGTTGGTCCTTTTATTGCGGGTCTCCCCTTTCCTGAAGGCGGTCTCCTTCAGGATGAAATCGGCGGTCTTTTCCGCATCGATGCAGTAGAAATCGTCGCAGTCCATGAACACGGGCTCCGCTCCCAGGTAGCGCGCCGCGTTTACGGGGGCTATGAACGTCAGCGTGGGAACGATCACTTCATCGCCTGGGACGACGCCGACCAACCGCAGGGCGACTTGAAGCGCCGCCGTGCCGTTCGCGCACCCTACCGCGTGCCTTGCGCCCGTGTACCCGCAGATATCGCCCTCGAACCTGTCCACGTATTTCCCGACGGAAGATACCCAGCCGGTATCCAGGCAGTCCTTGACGTACTTCCACTCGTTGCCCGAGATGTGGGGCACCGATAAAGGGATCATGCCTCAGCCCTCGACCCTGAAATGCTTCTCATACGCCGTCTGGGCCTCGTCGAAATCATCCATGCGCCCGATGTCGATCCAATACTCGGTCATAAGGTAGCGCGCGACCTTTTGGCCCGCGGCCAGCATGCGTTCGATGAGCGTGTCTATCCCGAAATATTGCCCATCCGGTATGAGGGGGAATATCTCCGGCTTCAACACGTAGATGCCCGCCAGGATTTCGAAATTAAAATTGGGCTTCTCTTCGACATGCACGATATGATCGTCGACGGTCCGGACGTTGCCGAAGTTGAACGGCGTAAGTATCTTCTTCGTCACAACGGTCAGCAGGGCGGAATTGGCGAGGGCGTACTCGTAAAGGTTGTGAAAATCCAGGGTCGTCAGGATATCGCCGTTCATCATGATAAACGGCTCGTCCAGCCTGTCCTTCAGGATGGAAACCGGTCCGCAGGTCCCGAGGGGTTTCGTCTCCTTGCTGATCGTGAGCTTGACCCCCAGGCGCGAACCATCCCCCAGGAACGAGCTTATATAGTCCGCCTTGTAGAAGGTCACTATGAATATCTCGTTGAAACCGAACTTCTTCAGCCGCGATATCTGCAGCTCCAGGATGGAGCTTTCCCCTATGGGGAGGAGCGGCTTGGGGATCGCCTCCGTGAACGGTTTGAGTCTGGACCCCAGGCCGCCGGCGAGGATCAGCGCCTTCATCGCGGTTCGCGAGCCCCTATGGAGTAGTTGCCGTAGAAATTTCTTCGCGAGTCGACATCGTCGAAGATGCCGTTCCGTATCGCCGCGGCCAACGCGCGCACGGAATCCTCGATCCGGAAACGGGCGCGAAAGCCGAGGCCCGACTGTATCGCATCGAAGGATACGCGGTAGTTCCTCCTGTCGACGCCTCCCCTCTGGTAGATCACCCTGCCCCCCCCCGATGACCCCCAGAATGGCATCGACCAGCATCTTCTTCGTGTAGTTGTTCTCCCTGCCCCCGACGTTGAATATCCTCCCGCTCACTGTCCCGCTCGGCCTCTCGATGACCAGGCAGATGGCTTCCGATATGTCGGCGACATGACAGTAGGGTCGCCAGGTGTCCTCATCGTACACTCGGAGATCCCTCCCCAATGCGAGCTCCCGCGTGAATTCCGACACGGTGAGGTCGAACCTCATGCGCGCAGATATGCCGAACGCCGTGGAGAGGCGCAGGATTACGGGGCAGAAGTCCGCGCGCTGCGCGTCCCTGACGATCCGGTTCTCGAAATCCACCTTCGTCTCCGCGTATAGGGAGAGGGGTTTCAACTCCCGTTCCTCATCCGCGTATCCTTCGTCGGCCACCGCCCCGTAGTTGCTGCATGTCGAGGTGAATATGAACCTGCCGATGCGGCGCCCGTGCAACCGATCGAACAGCGCCGCCGGGCCCTCGCTGTTTGTGCGCTTTGCCAACCCCGGATATTTTTTGCAGATAGGCTCCCCCACGAGCGCCGCCAAAAGCACGACGTCGGTGACGCCGCGGAGGGAGCGATCGATGACGCCCGTGTCGCAGAAGTCGCCGTGGATGAACGAGAATGAGGATTCCTCCGCCAAATCGGCCAGGGAAGAACCATGGCCGTAGATGAGGTTGTCGAGCACCCGTACCCTGTAGCCCCGCCGAAGGAGATCCCGCACCAGAACGCAGCCGATGTATCCCGCCCCGCCGATGACGAGGACGGTTCTTTCCCCCCGCCCGGCGGATTCCGTTTCGCGGGGCGCAGCAGGTGCGTATACCCGTTCCGGCTCGCGTCCTCCGTGGGGCATGATCTCCTCCTTATCGACACCGCACCCGGAGAGTGTCATATCCCCCTTGGGGATTCCAAGAAGGGACGAAAAAACGTCATGGGACGAGCCGTCCATCGGGGACACGGCGCTCCCAAGGGCGCAGCGGCCGAATTGTATGCGGATGCGGCGGCCGCAGGCAAAAGTATAGCAGAACGAGGGGCGCCGCTGAAGATGTAATAGCGATCAGGACTTTCCCCGTTTTTTATAGAAGCGAGGCAAAGGTGAGTTGTCGGGTATCCTCGACAACCGCCCGCACACAGAGAGGGCCCTTGCCCAAGCGACGCAAGATGTACGCGATGCCGTCGGCGA